>CAKZYM010001151.1 GCA_937884685.1 uncultured Calothrix sp. | reverse complement strand
CAATAAAGCGGGGGATTTAGGGGGATCTGACGAGATGTGTATACACGGTAGCCTTATCAAGGAGAGGGGTGTTTAGATAACTGGGTGAGGTTTATAGTGCATTTGAATCAGATGAAAATGCTATATTCAAGCTCTTTATTACTAATTTCTATTCCATATGCTAATTAATAATAGTGCATCTACGAAATTAAAAAATGAAGAAACAGGCACTATTATTTATAGTTATATTGGCATTCAGTATTATTATTGGTAATTATCATCCTACGATTGCTTCATCTGTTGGTAAGGAAACACTGACGATGATTACTTCCCCCGATTATCCTCCTTATGAATTTTATGAAACCAAAGGTGGGGAACGTAAAATAGTTGGTTTTGATATTGATATCGCGAATTATCTTCAGAAGGAATTAGGTTTTAAACTTAATATTACACAGTCAGATTTTAATGGTTTAATCCCTGCACTTCAAGCCAATCGCGCTGATTTTGTGATGGCTGGGATGACTCCAACTCCGGAACGTCGCAAAAGTGTAGATTTTTCAATTATTTATTACGAAGCTCGGGATACTATTGTCGCTTCTAAAAGTAGTAATTTAACTAAACCAGAAGATTTATCGGGTAAAACTGTCGGAGTTCAGTTAGGGACAATTCAAGAACAAAATGCTAAACAAATTTCTCAGAAAGTTGCGAATATCAAGTTAAAGCAACTGAATAAAGTACCGGAAATAATTCAAGAAATCAAAGCAGGAAGAATCGATGCAGCAATTGTTGAAGATGCTGTTGCTTTGGGATTTGTCAAAGCTAATCCAGATTTAGAATTTAATGTTATTCCTTCTCTTGAAGATGCAACGGGTTCGGCTATTGCTTTTCCTAAAGGTTCGCAGTTAGTTGAACCATTTAATAATGTACTGCGAAAAATGAAGAATAATGGTGAATTGGAAAGGTTGAGTAAAAAGTGGTTTTCCGCAACTCCAATTGAATCAACTTTACCTACATCATCTCCCGAAGAAACAACAGGATTAAATCTAGATTTTCGACGAATTATTCCTGAAATACCTTTTATTCTCAGAGGAATTCCTTTAACTTTATCCTTTACTTTATCGTCTGTGTTTCTCGGATTATTTTGGGGAACTGCATTATCTTTCTTCAAAATTTCGGGAATAAAATTTCTTGGCTGGTTCGCTAATATCTATACTTCTATTTTCAGAGGTACACCATTACTTTTACAGCTATCTTTAGTTTATTTTGCCACACCTCAATTAACGGGATATGATATTTCAGCTTTTCAAGCAGGAGTATTTACCTTTACGTTAAATTCGGGAGCTTATATGTCCGAAACAATTCGTGGTGGAATTCAAGCTGTAGATAAAGGACAATTTGAAGCAGCAATGTCCATGGGTGTTTCTTACCCAATGATGATGTGGGATATTATTTTACCCCAAGCTTTAAAAAATATTTTACCCGCATTAGTAAATGAAACTATCGGATTATTAAAAGATTCTTCCTTGGTCGCAACAATTGGTGTAGTGGAAATTTTACGCAGCGCTCAAATTGTTGGTGCAAACAAGTATATTTATTTTGAACCTTTTTTATTTGCTGGATTAATCTATTACGTTTTAGTAATGGGTTTATCATTCGGTGCTTCTAGTTTGGAAAGAAAATTGAGAAGAAGCGATTAAATCAGTTATCAGTGAACAGTGAACAGTTATCAGTTAATAGTCTAGCTTACCTAAATTATACAAATTAAGAATTAACAACTATTAACTAATTAAATCCGTACAAGTAAACCTCTCCCTGTCTTTACAGATATCCTTCTCCTTAATAAGGAGAGGGAACGAGGGTGAGGTTCAATTAACAATTAACAACTAACAACTATCAACTAACATGAATCCAATTATCCGAACTGAATCGTTGTGTAAATCTTTTGGAAAACTTGAGGTACTAAAAGATATTTATACAGATATTTATCAAGGTGAAGTAGTTGCTATTCTAGGTCCTTCTGGTTCTGGTAAATCTACTTTTCTCAGATGCATTAATTTATTGGAAACTCCTACTTTTGGTAAAATTTATTTTCATGATAAGGAAATTACTCTTCCTCAAACCAATATCGCTAAAATTAGGCAGCGTTTGGTAATGGTGTTTCAACATTTTAATTTGTTTCCTCATATGACGGTGCTGCAAAATATTATTTATGCACCAATTAAAGTTAAGAATATTGATAAACAATCAGCCCAAATTAAAGCTTTGGAATTACTTGAAAAAGTTGGTTTAGCAGAAAAAGCTGATGTCTATCCCGCTAGACTTTCGGGAGGTCAAAAACAGCGTGTTGCTATAGCTCGTGCTTTAGCTATGGAACCGGAAATGATTTTGTTTGACGAACCAACTTCCGCTTTAGACCCAGAAATGGTTAAAGATGTGCTGGAAGTCATGAAGAGTTTAGCAAACACCGGAATCACAATGGCTATAGTCACTCATGAAATGGGTTTTGCTAGAGAAGTTGCTAGTCGAATTATCTTCCTCGATAACGGACGTTTAGCAGAAGACGCTCCACCACTGGATTTCTTCAATCACCCAAAGTGCGATCGCGCTCAACAATTCCTAGAAAAAATGCTCTAAATTTATTTTTCTCTCCTCAGAGATAATCAACATCTAAAATTTATATTTAAGTAATATATACTTCATACTTGATAAGTATAATTGGTTATAGACAGCATAAAACAACATTCCTCACACCACACTATAAGCTCTCTTTCCCTTAATTGGGTGGAGAGCTTTTATTTATTTATCACTACAAAAGATACTAATATTTTTCGGAAAAGCTGCGTATTTATTTAGGTTACTTCCCTTAAAATCTGTCTTGGAAAGTTTGAGCTACGGAAACTGAGCCGCATCCAATTTTCCGCAAAATCCAAAATTGATTAGCGTAGGGAATCTAAAATCCAAAATCTAAAATCCAAAATTTTACAGTTTAAGGATTACAATACAAACACTGACTGGGGTCAGCAAACTGTTTACCATCGGGGAATAATTCTTCTTTCCTGCAACCACATTTTTGACATTTATAAACCACAGACCTGGTTAAAGTAGTTGGAGTACCACACCATTCACAGGGTAGTCCTGGAATTCGCTGGACAATACTAAAACCGGGTGTGGAACAATTTGGACAAACACTGTTGATTTTCTCTATCAGATTAAGAGTTGCTTTTTCAATATTCTTCATCCTCGTTGGATTGTACATTGCTCGCATATCAGTTTCGAGATGTACTTTACCTGTAGGTGATTTACTTAAACCTTCATTTATCGCTTCAGTTAATGCTTCTTCTGTAGTAATCCCCTTAATAATCTCGCTGTTATCTTTGGGATAATCGCTCAACATTACACACAAACCATGCTCCGGAAAGCCAATTTTTTCAGCAAAATCAAAAGCTTGCTCTAAATTACTCACCTTCAAATGATTATGATTGGACGATAAAGATAATTCCTCCCCAACAATTTCTAAATTATTTTTCCTATCTAAAAAAATTACAACTTCTCGATTGGTGGAAATACAAGGTAAAGAAGGGTGAGGAGCAAAACTTCCTTCACTAGCTATTCCTAAATTTTCACCAGTTAGTAAAAGCGCTTGTTGTACTTTTAACCTCGCAGCTTCTATTTGACTACCAGGACGGTCTATTTCTCTAGTAAAAGAGCCAAATTTATCAGTATTGAAATTTTCAGGTACTGTTACCTTAATACCAAGCTCTTTCTCTAAAAGAGGAGCGATTACTCTCTCTTTTTGATGCATAGTACCAAGCACAGCAATTCTGTCTTTAAATAAAGTTTGACTATTCATAAACACCGTTTATTAAGTCAATAATTACGTGTTAACTGTTACTTTGCTCTATTCCCTAATTAATTTTATTATGCATTAACTGATAGAAAAGGAACACTTTTAGCTAGAAAATCATTAACGGGAATATCTTGTTTATCAGCCCAATACTGACTCAAAAAGTGAATTTGTCTCAAACCAACAATTAAATTCAACCCCGGTACAAATATCCACCACACAACTAAAGGTTCTTTCATTCCAGCATCGGAATAAAGTTTATTTATTGTCTTATATAAGCGAAATTGAGAAAAAATAATCCAGATAATCCCTAAAAGCGAGAACCAACCAAACCATCCCGGAACATCGGGGTCAAAAATCCGTAAAAGTTGCGGAACCGCTACACCTAGTAAAAACGGAGCTAAACAGAGGGTTCCCGACAACCCATAGCCGTTATAGCGCTTCAATTCTTCGTGAATAATATACTTGTACCAGCTATAGTAAAGCAGCCCGCTAACCACAGATAAAACAAGTACTCGACTCAAAGGACGAGGTTTTCCTAGACTTTCATTAGACATGGAAAAAATCGGATATCAAATATAACTTGTTAACATTACTTAATTTCTCATGAATTGCGAATTTTTTGACCAAGAATTTTGATATTGCAGTTTTCATCTAGATGAACCTCACCCCTACCCCTCTCCTTATTAAGTAGAGGGGTTTTAAATAAATAACTTTTTATTTTTATTCAGTAAAATCGCTTAACTAATTTTACAGAAGACAAAGGTTAGTTTTTAAAATTAGACTCATCTTAGATAAAAACTTTTGCAAAATAATAATGTCAGAATATCGGAAACTGGCAGATAAAATATAGGAATTAATTTCATGGGATTTTTTATTTTTGTAGGTGCTGTAATTACTACTGTTCTTGTAATCATCATCAATAGCTATAACGATTTAGTCAAATATCGCAACCGCTACAAAAATGCTTATGCTCAAATTAACGTGCAATTGCAGCGTCGTTATGATTTAATCCCCAATTTAGTTGAAACAGCCAAAGGGTATATGAAACATGAAAAAGAAACTTTAGAAGCAATTATTGCAGCGAGGAATTCTGCAATCACTATTAGCAGTAGTGCAGCGAAAAATCCTGGTGACTCGAAAAAGATGAAACAATTAAGTAGCGCAGAAGCAGCATTAAATAATGCATTGAATCGCTTGATTGTGATTACCGAATCATATCCTGAATTAAAAGCAGACAAAGCAATGGGTCAAGTAATGGAAGAATTATCATCAACTGAAAATCGGATTGCGTTTGCACGTCAAGCTTTTAATGATGCGGTCACAATTTACAACATCAAACGCGAAGCTTTTCCTAGTAATTTAGTAGGTGATAGTATTAGTTTTGATTCTGCTTATTTGTTAGAAGGAGTTGCATCGGAAGTTAAAACCCCTCCTCGGGTTTCTTTTTAAAAAATATATCAAACCTTTATCAATTTTCCATTGATTTTGCTACAAGGTTTTTTTTAAATATTTATATAAAAGTATTTATGCAAAAATTTTATATTAATGAATTTCTTTAAACATCAGGATAAAGCACGCCAAAATACACAACTATTATTCGGGTTGTTTGCACTATTTATATTAACGATGATATTCGTCATTTATATTGTCGTAATGTTGTTAGTAGTTATGTGGCCTTACTCAGTTGATACGACAACATTTTTTTGGTGGAATCCTACTGTATTTTTTCGCGTATCGCTAATAACCATAGGGTTTATTACTCTAGCAAGCTGCTACAAAATGATTCAATTGTGTCGAGGTGGTTCAGTTATTGCTAAAGATTTAGGAGGAAAGCTAATACTCACTGAAACTGACAGCGAACAAGAACAGCAGGTATTGAATATTGTAGATGAAATGGCGATTGCTTCTGGTATTCCCGTACCTAAAGTCTATTTACTTGATAGAGAACCTAGTATCAATGCTTTTGCTGCTGGTTTTTCCTTGAATGATGCAGTAATTGGTGTTACCCGTGGTTCAATCGAAGAACTTAACCGGGATGAATTACAAGCTGTAATTGCACATGAATTCAGTCATATTCTCAATGGTGATATCCGAATTAATTCATTGTTAATAGGTTTGTTACATGGGATTTTATTGATTTTCATGACCGGGAAAGCAATTTCACGTGTTCGTTTTAATGGTGAAGATGATTACAGTTTGTGGCCATTTGGCTTCATGCTGATGACAATTGGTGGTATCGGATTGATTTTCGGTCGCTCAATCCAAGCAGCTGTTTCCCGTCAGCGAGAATTCCTTGCAGATGCTTCCGCTGTCCAGTTTACTCGTAACCCCGATGCTATTTCCGGAGCATTGCAGAAAATTCAACAAAAGGATTCGCGTTTATTGACACCAAAGGCTGAAGCTGTAAGCCATATATTCTTTGGTAACGCTGTCAGCATATACTTTTTCAAAGAAGAGTTTGCAACTCATCCATCAGTTCCAATTAGAATTCGTCGTGTTAGTGGAATAAAAGTAAAAGCAAAAAATATTTCAGCTTCGTCTGATAATTCATTAGTAACAGGTTTTGATAACAGGAATTCCCCAACTATAAAACCCGACAAAATAACTAATCAAATTGCGACAGTTACACCAAATCATCTTGATTTTACCCAACAATTATTAGCCGAATTACCCGAATCTTTAAAATTAGGAATCCGAGAAACACAAACAGCACAAGAGATTTTATTTGCTTTAACTTTAGAAAACCAAAATTCTCAAATACAAGAAAAACAAATTACCTGGCTGCTTCAAGTTCAATCAGAAGAAGTTATAAATTCATCTATAAGATTTAACCAAGAAATTAGTCAGTTAGATTCAAATACTTATTTACCATTAATAGATTTAACTATACCCGCACTAAAACAACTCTCCCCACAAGAATGTCAAAGAATTTGTAAATGTGTTAAAGGTTTAGCATTAGCTAAAGAGCAAGTATCTGTAAAAGATTTCGCAATAAATTTAATACTTTGGCATCGCTTGCAACCTATATTAGAACCAGATTACAAAAGTACAATCAAATTCAATTCCATCGCAGAAATTTGGTCGGATTGTTTATTAGTCTTATCAGCAATAGCGCAAATTGGCGATAATAATCCAGAATCCGCAGCTTATGCATTTAGTTCCGGTATTTTTCGACTTCCAGGTGCTGCACAACAAGAAAAACCAAAAGCACCGCTAAAATGTAATTTTTCAGAACTAAAGAAAAGCATTGAAAATCTTCGTCAAGCCACGCCAAAACTAAAACAATCCCTAGTAGATGCCTGCGCTCACACCGTTTTAATAGATAATAAAATTACCGACCAAGAAAAGGATTTATTAAGAGCAATTGCAATGACATTAGATTGTCCCATTCCCCTATTTTTAAACTCAAAGCGAAGTAATTTAAAATAATCTTGAAAAAATTAAAAAATATAGAGACGTAACAATGCTATGTCTCCTAACACTAAAATATTTATATCGGTTTTCAGTTAAATAGAATACACCCCTCTCCTTAATAAGGCTACCGTGTACACACAAGTGGGTATAAAGTAGGGAGGCTAAGGTTTACACACAAGTCCGC
>CAKZYM010001150.1 GCA_937884685.1 uncultured Calothrix sp. | reverse complement strand
CGAAAGAAATTGAACCAAAGAAAGCAGAAAATTCAGATTACTTACAATTAGATAAAACTATATTTACCCGATTTAAAAAATACGATGGCGGTTATATAGATGCTGATGATGGTGGCTATCAGTTTTTATCTAGCTTTCCCAAACCAGCGTGCAAAAGAGAAGGTCGTGAAGAATGTTATGGTTTTCGTACAGTTAGTTTAAAAGAAGTATTAGATGGTAACAATGAAAAGCAATATGAAGACTTATTTAAAAATCGTATCGTCCTCATTGGTTCTACCGCACCTAGCTTACAAGATTTAAAGCTAATTCCATACTCCCGCAAATTTAATTTACAGCTAATTCCATACTCCAGCAAATCTAAGAGTGCTAAATTTAAGCCTATCTCTGGTATAGAGCTACAGGCTTATTTTATTGATGAAATTATTGCTGCATCACTTCAAGAAAGGCAATTATTAAGGGTTTGGTCTGAACCGATAGAATGCTTATGGATTGCAATTTGGGCTTATATAGGAGCAATCACCAGGTGGAGAATTAGAAGTTCATTTAAGAACTTGCTTTTAATATTAATCTTAACTTTTATATTAATAGCTAGTACCAATCTATTATTCTTGGCAGGTTGGTGGGTTCCTTTAATTCCTACATTAATAACTTATATTGGCTCAGTCATTTTTGTTACTAGCCAGATTGCTCATATGCAGGAAGAATTAAAACGCTCTAAAGAATTTTTGCAGCAAGTTATTAATACAGTTCCAGACCCTATTTTTGTCAAGAATGAAAAGCACCAATGGATTGTGCTAAATGATGCGTATTGTAGCTTAACTGGCTTTACAAAAAATGAATTAATAGATAAGTTAGACTATGATTTTTTCCCTAAGCATGAAGCGGATGCTTTTATAAAAAATGACGAGCATGTTTTTAAAACTCATAATTTTCTAGAGGAAGAAGAAGAATTGACAGATAAAAGTCATAACCTCCATTTAATTGCTACAAAGCGTTCGCTTCATAAAGACGGGGCAGGAAATTTATTTTTAGTCGGAGTAATTCGTGATATCACCGAACGCAAACGGATAGAAGCAGAATTACAACGCTCCAACGATGAATTGAAGAATCAAGAAGACCATTTTCGCTATATTGCTTATCATGATGCTCTTACTGGCTTGCCAAATCGTAAAGCTTTTGCTGAAGAACTTCGCCAGTCTTTGTATTGGACGAAAAATAGTAGTTATTTACTCGCATTACTATTTGTCGATTTAGATGGATTCAAACAGATAAATGACTCCCTAGGACACAACATGGGTGACCTGTTATTAATGACTGTTGCTCAAAGACTTAACAATTGCTTGCGAGGTAGCGATACAGTTTCGCGCTTAGGAGGGGATGAGTTTATCATCATCTTACGTAGAATACCGAACCCAGAAGTAGCCGGTAAAATAGCAGACAAAATCCTTAAAAGCATTATGGAACCAGTGGCTTTAGAGGGTCACAATGCTAAGGTTTCCGCGAGTATCGGTATTAGTATTTATCCAGACAATGCTCATAATTGCGAAACATTAGTTGAACAAGCTGATATTGCTATGTATCGCGCTAAGCGTCTAGGAAAAAATCGTTATAAATTTGCAGAATAAGTCTAGATACTACTTTAGGACTTACGCAACTGGTATATTTTTCTCGTAGGGGAGGCGGGTCCGGCGGTGTAGATTTTCTTCCCGCATTATTGCCGTTGCTGTGGCACTTTGGCTAATTCTGAACGTAGTAATAACCTTTTTAGTATCACGCACCAACAGTACATTGTGACAATTACGTAAGTCCTATTTATTCTCAAAAATTTATCACACATTACCTACGCGCAATAGTTGCCTTACTTCTTACGACTATATTGGAATATATTTTTTTAATCTTTAGATGTATAAGGAATCGGCATTAATTATCTTGTAGAACTAATTACTCAGATTCAGATAGAAATATAAATTTCATCTTTCGATTATGGGTATTTCAACCAACGTATAATTACTGGTTTTTAGATGAGAGAGTATTAAGTTTTGTAAAGAATTGCCAAGATGGCAAGATTGTTTTTCTTTTTTTAGTTATTTTCTCTGGTAACGATTTATTAATTTAGAAGTTTGGAGCAGTAAAAATCAGTATTTATTATGTTTTGTGGTTTAGAAAACACCGTAGTTACACTTATAATATTAAGATAGTTTGAAGAAATTTTTTGTTTAGGTACCCATATGAGTGTATTTACACCCTAGGTCTAACTAGAGGCAGATGTCGATGAGGGTTTACTGGTATTACCACTTATTAAGAGAATCTTTAAGTTTGAGGCTTGTCTTCATTCTGAAGATGTACCTTCCCCAAATTAAATTACTTTCTCAGTAATTTCACTTTTGACAAAACGTTAATTCAAGGTTAACCAAGCCTTAATTTTAAAAGACACTGGATACACGTAAGTATATTTTTCCCATGAGCATTTACAAAAATACACAAAATTTATTAGAAATAAGTTTAAGGATAGGCAGCACAATGTTCCTTGTTATTGGAGCTTCTTTTGTAATCCCTAATGCAGGTGCAGCTCTGAATTCAACTCCTCCTGAACAAAATAGAGCCAATAAAGTCGAGCGAGATTCTTCAGATTTAACAGGATATGAACCACCTTCTAATTTTGGTCGTCCTTTGAGCGATTTTAGTAGCGGTACGCGCTGATAAGAAGACTTTAGGAAAAATTAATATGCTTTTATTTGAAATTAGCAGGCTGAAAACAGCAGAATAAAGTTTTCTTATAGCTATTTCTAATCGCGATTGACGGCTTGTTTCTGCCAACAATTATTTTCTATTAACGTATGGACTTGCCATTCAGGTCTTGATTCGGGGTAGTCCACACGATAATGTCCCCCTCGACTTTCAGTCCTGTAAGCAGCACTCTTAAGAATTAAATAGGCTATATCAAGCAGGTTTCGGACTTGTACCCACAGTAACAGTAGCTTTTGAATATTATTTGATTCAAAACTCACTGATTTTGGCGGTTCTAGAGAAGTAATAAATTTACTTAATTTAAGCTTGGCGAATTCTTGTAACCAGTATTCAATATTAGAAATTGCCTTGTCTAAACTTGACTGTTCTCGACAAATTCCAGCAGATTGCCAAACCAAGCGAGGTATCTCGCTGCGTAATTCTTGCAAATATTTAAATTCTTCACCGTAATCGAAAGAATTAATCTCAAATATTTCTTCAGATGGATGCTCAACTTCAAAATTGATATCTTCTTCTAACTTTAGACGAGACATCTGAGCGCCGAAGACTATACATTCTAGTAGAGAGTTACTGGCCAAACGATTCGCTCCATGAACTCCAGTGCTAGCCGTTTCTCCAACTGCGTATAAACCTGGAATACTTGTACGATTCATCAAATCGGTCTGGATTCCACCCATCCAGTAATGAGCTGCGGGTGCGACTGGAACGGGTTCTAAGAATACGTTAATTCCCCACCGCTGACAGACTTTAACAATATTAGGAAAACGGTGACGAATTTTTTCAGGAGCGATAGGGCGCATATCTAACCATACATTTGCACGACTCGGGTCATCTTCTGTTTTTTGCAAATGGGTGAAAATAGCCCGACTAACTATATCTCGTGGTGCTAGTTCTCCTGATGGATGATAGTCAAATGCAAAACGTCGTCCTTGATTATCAATTAGGTGTGCCCCTTCTCCACGTACCGCTTCACTAATTAAGAATCGGTCTGCACCTGGTTTGGTCAGAGCAGTAGGATGGAACTGCATGAACTCTAAATCTCTGAGAATTGCTCCAGCTTTCCAACCCATAGCGACACCATCACCAGTACTAATAGCTGGATTAGTGGTTTGAGCAAAAACTTGGCCACCACCACCAGTTGCTAGTATTATTGCACCAGCGTGAACCCAACGAATTTCGCCTTGATGAAATAAGCCAACTCCTTGAACACGTCCAGTTTCTGGATGCAACCATAAATCTAAGGCTAAAGCTTGTTGAATTATTTTAATATTTTGGCGGTGTAATACTTGAGCGCTCAGAGTCGTAACTACTCGGGAACCGGTAGTATCAGCAGCATGAAGAACTCGGTGACGAGAGTGAGCAGCTTCTAAAGTTAAAGCCAATTCGGAACCGCTGCGGTCAAAAGCTACGCCCAAATCGACTAAAGATTGAATGCGCTCGGGAGCTTGTTCGGCAAGAAATTTGACTATGGAAGGCTCGCATAAACCAGCACCAGCACGTAAAGTGTCTTCGACGTGTAACTGGGGAGAATCCTGCGGAGAAACTGCTGCTGCAATTCCTCCTTGTGCCCATTCACTAGCCGATAAGGAAATAGTTTCTTTGGTAATTAAACCAACTTGCAAATTCTGAGGTAAGCAAAGAGCAGTATAAAGTCCAGCTGCACCAGCACCCACAACTAAAACATCAAATTTATTTTGAAGAGTATTTTTCGTCAAAATTTATATTTCTAAAAGCTTTAAAGTTTAAATCGAGAGTTTTTCATAAAAAATATAATATCAAGAGACGCTGCAATGCAACGTCTCTGAAGCTATCCTTTTGAGGATTATCTGAATTTGAAACAAAAACGCCCAAATCGAAAATTGCGATATTTTAAACCACAAAAGTGTTTATCTATAAATACCGTTATTGATACGCTCATCGCCATCAATAAAAATTTCATCTGGTGGATTAACTGTAAAGTTATCCATGTTAGCTTGTAGCCTTTGTTTCTGTCTTTCGCTTAAGCCTTCAAGATTCAGAACATCTTCTACGCTGTCGTAAGGAGCGTTAAAGACAATTTTCTTAGCTAGTGTGGGATATAGTCCTCTATATCTCTGAAAAGCTCCTATATTGGTATTGTTCAAATCAATTTTGTCACCGTAAACATCTGCAAGCTTTGCATCTGCACGATTTCGCAACACTCGGGATGAATCAACTGCCAAAATAGGAGTGTTATTAAGAGCAAATTGATTTAAATTTGCAGCTTGGGCTACTCCATGGGAACCTAAAAGTCCCCAAAATCCGATTAACAAACTAAATACTGTTACTAAATGCGCCAATCGTTTCACGATTTCTACCTCTTTCCATCGAACTAACACAGAGTTTTAAGCTAAATCCTACTCAAATGCCATTTATTACAAATAATGCATAAATAACAGATACTCGTAGTAAGTAGCTTAATTCAAACACAGCAGTTATTAAAAACTAATATATAGCTTATCAATATATCTAATATTTACTTCTAAGGATTTAGAGCAAGATTTTTGCTAAAAACACTTTTAAGCTATTGCAATCATTAGAAAAGTAGATTACTCAAATTTAAGCCGCAACGGCAGCGACTAGAAACAAGCTGTCTACCAAAATTGTACTCAAAACTGCTCCACTAAAAGCATACCAGTGCAGCTGCTTATATTTTAAAGGTATAATCCCAACACTTAATAAAACTACAGCTAGAACAATCGCCCAAGCAACTCCATGTGGTGTTTGTACATGTGAAAGCGCTGCTTTTAAGATTGGTGAAGCTGCTTCTGGTTCTACCACCATTATCTGCCGCCAGTAGGGTATCAAGTCCACAATGTAAAAATATATGTCGGTTAAAACTGTACCGAGCAAAGAACCAAAATAAAACCAGTTACCAATTTTGCCCCAATTACGATGCAAACACCAAAGAGCAAACGGTAGACCGATTGATTCTACAGGCAAATGCCATAAGGGTTCCCAGCGCAACCAACCCCAATATATGGAGCCAGCTAACCAAGTCAAGCTGAAACCTAAAAGTAAATCTCCCCAAATATAGGTTTGACTCCGCGACATCAATAATTTACTAAACCATACCCATCCCACAGTCAAAAACACACTCAACCACGGTAGTAGTCTTACTAACGGCGCTTCAATAAACACGGGTACCGAGACTAGAAATACCGCAGCAAAAAATACTAGTAAAGATTTTCGAGATGCCACCTCAAGAGAGAGAGGTATTAAGGAAGAAGTCGAAAAAGATTTATTATTCTCATCTTTCTCTTCATGTAATGGTATTACCGTGCTTATCACTTTTTGCTTGGCTATAGATTTGATTTCAAGGGATTCGAGTCTTTCAACTGTTTGAGTCACGGGGTTAAAAACTGTATATGAATACAACGTATTATTAGTCAAAGTTTTAATATTCTTTACAAAGATTAACTTTTCTTAAGGTCTGATAGCAACCCCAAGGAGGTATATCTACATCCAGGGGGGGGGCATATTTATAGTAGCCCAATTGTAGCCAACTACGAAATCTTTAAAAAAAACACAAGGAATAAAGCGAGGTTTACAGGTATGCTGTAGCGAGAATTGGGCTTCACGATTCGCGCGTAAGCAGGAATCAATACTTGAATGCCGTATTTTTTTCCTGGGAACAGTACAAAATCAGTTGAAAGTGTAATCGTTGGTAATTACGGGTAGATAGGTGTATTCATGGCTGTATCGAAACGTTTGGTATTTCCCTTATTGATGGGCGGAAGTGGCGTTTTATCGGTAGCGACATTTCCGTTAAAAGTTCTGAGTCAGGATGCGAGTACTGCTGTTACTGATGGGGCTTCGCAAATGAATGTATGGCAAGGCATCTTTTTGGGCTTTGTCCAAGGTGCCACAGAATTTTTACCCATTAGTAGCACCGCGCATTTAAAAGCCGTACCAGTCGCATTAGGCTGGGGAGATCCGGGTTCTGCTTTTAGTGCAGTGATTCAGCTTGGTAGTATTGTGGCCGTACTTTGGTATTTCTGGGGAGACTTAACGCGAGTACTTACAGGTGCGTATATTGCTATTAGACGTAAAGATTATCAAGATACCGATTTCCGCATTGCTTTGGGGATTGCCATTGGAACACTTCCAATAGTGGTTTTAGGGCTTTTACTCAAGATTGTCTTTGAAGAGTTTTACGAAAATGCTGTAAGAGGAATGGCTGTAATCGCAGTTGTTTCAATTGTGATGGGTATACTCTTGGGATTATCGGAAATGAAAGGCAGCAGACAGCGCAATTTTGATAAATTAACAATGGGTGATGGCATCTTAATGGGTTGCGCTCAAGCTTTGGCTTTAGTTCCTGGGGCTTCTCGAAGCGGCTCAACTTTGACCGCAGGATTATTCATGGGTTTGGAAAGGGAAACAGCAGCAAGATTTTCCTTTTTGTTAGGGATTCCCGCTATCACTTTGGCTGGGTTAATCTCGCTTAAAGATTTGGTAGAAGTCGGAGTTGAAAGTTCTCAAATTATCACCTTGGTAGCAAGTGTAATATCATCCGGAGTATTTTCTTATTTAGCAATTGCTTGGCTGGTGGAATTTCTGAAAACCAAAAGCACTTGGGTATTCGTTTGGTACCGGGTGATTTTTGGGATAGCTATCTTAGCTGGATTATATTTTGGTGTACTTGAGAATGCGT
>CAKZYM010001149.1 GCA_937884685.1 uncultured Calothrix sp. | reverse complement strand
GCTGACCAAACTTTAACTTATGTGGAACCGCTGCGGGATATTTTTGCCAGTTTGTTTTTTGTCGCAATTGGGATGTTGATTGACCCAGTATTCTTGTTGAAAAATATAGAATTAATTCTGGGACTGGTAGCACTAGTATTTATTGGTAAATTTTTAATTGTCACTCCTTTAGTTAAAATATTCCGCTATCCGCTGAAAACAGCTTTGATTGCTGGTTTAGGATTAGCTCAAATAGGTGAATTCTCGTTTGTACTTGCCAGTGAAGGTCAACAGTTAGGGCTGGTATCTCGACAAGTATATCTGTTGATTTTGGGTACCACAGCAGTAACATTAGTACTAACTCCTTTCGTGCTGCGATTAGTACCAACTCTGTTTGACTGGGCCGGATCAATGCCTTGGTTAAAACCCTATTTTAATGGAGAAGGTAAACCTCTCGAAGTCGCCGATGATTTACCAGCAACAGACCATGTAATAGTTTGTGGTTACGGTAGAGTAGGCAAAAATTTAGTTAAACTGCTGCTTTTCCACAAACTTCCCGTAGTAGTAATAGACCAATCCGAAAGAAGAATCCAACAACTTAGAGAAGCCGGAATTCCTTACGTATACGGTAATTGTGCATCATTCCACGTCTTAGAAACAGCCGGAGTTACCCAAGCCAAAGCAATGGCGATCGCACTTCCCGACCCGATGAGTACTCGTCTTGCTCTACGACGCGGTTTAGAATTATTTCCGGAATTAAATATAGTTGTCCGCGCTATCAGCAACAGAAATATTGAACCACTTTACCAGCTCGGAGCGCGAGAAGTAGTACAGCCAGAATTTGAAGCTAGTTTAGAAATGGTTTCCTTTGTATTGACAGATGTCGGCTTTTCATCAGCCGCAATTCAGCGAGAAATACAAGAAATCCGCAACAATCACTATTTAGAATTCCGTCCCGAACAATCAGCTTCAGAAGTAGCTCGCGATTTACGACGAGCTACAGCAGATTTAAACAAACGTTGGTATGCTTTACCAACAAACTCACCACTAGTGGGAATGACCTTAGAACAAGCGGATATGCGCTATCTAACCGGTGTTAGCTTAATGGCAATTAAGCGTACTAATGGGAATGAAATAGATTATCCCGATGCAAAAACAACCATTAAAGAAGGTGATAGGTTGTTAGTTGTAGGTTCATCCGAAGAAATCGCAGCCTTAGACGAATTTGCATCGGGGAAAGCAACAGTCCCCGGAGAAAACAGTGCTTGTCAGTGGGTCAAAATCAATCCTAAATCTCCTCTTTTAGGTAAAACTGTAGGAGATTTAAAAGTTCGTCAAACATACGCAGTAGAAATACAAGCAATCAGAAGAGAACGAAAATTTATTCGCTATCCCAACAGCAAAACCAAACTGCAAAATCGCGACCAATTATTATTATGCGGTAGGCTATTCGCTTTAAATAAATTAGAAGAATTACTTGCTCCCCCCAGCAACCAGCCAGTCTTATCAATTCCAGTAGTCAAAGCTGCTGAATTAGAAGCATTACGCGAATACTTACCGCTCGATGAGTTACGGGAATAGTAAGAAGAAATAAGTAGTAAGTAGTAAGTTGGAATGGAAGATTGAACAGTAGAGATAAAAACAAAATCTTGCTGATAATTCACTCTTCAGTCTTTACTTGCTACTTTGTACTTACTAGTTATTACTTGCTACTTATTCCCCCTATTCCCCAACTTTCAAGTAGGCTATTGCTTGCTTCCAGACAGTGGTTTTTTGGTTGTCTTCTGACATGATGCAAAAGCATTGTAAGTCTTGCCATAAAAGCTTTCCTGCGATTACATCTCCGGTTATTAATTTTAATTCAATTTGGGTATTTTCTTGAATTAATTTTTGAACTTGCTTGATGCTTGGTAGTGAGGTATCGAATTCTGTCAACATTTTGTATGTGGATGGTAGATAGTGGATGGTAGATAGTTGATAGTGGATAGTGGATAGTTGATATCAGATAGTAGTTTGAACAACCAACGACTAACAATTAACAACTAACTTCTGTAATAATTCATCTGATAGACAAATGGCAATTGATTTTACTAAGTATCAGGGACTGGGTAACGATTTTATATTGATTGATAACCGCTCTAGTTCAGAACCAGCAATCACTCCAGACCGAGCAATTAAATTGTGCGATCGCCATTTTGGCATCGGTGCTGATGGTGTTATTTTTGCCTTGCCTGGGGAGAATGGTACTGACTATACTATGCGGATTTTTAACTCCGATGGTTCGGAACCGGAAATGTGCGGGAACGGTATTCGCTGTATGGCCGCTTTTCTAGCTGAGTTGGAGGGAGATACTAAAAAAAGCGATAAGTATCAGATTCATACTTTGGCTGGTACGATTACACCCCAGTTAATGTCCGACGGTCAAGTTAAGGTGGATATGGGAATTCCTAGATTAACTGCTGGTGAAATTCCTACTAATCTTGCTGTTGAAAATGAAAAAGTAGTTAATCAAGTTTTGCAAGTAGCTGGTAAATCTTGGGATGTGACTTGTGTAAACATGGGTAATCCCCACTGCATTACTTTTGTAGAAGACGTTGCAGCAATTGAGCTAGAAAAAATTGGTCCCCAGTTTGAAAATCACTCAGCTTTCCCCGAAAGAATCAACACTGAATTTATTCAAGTCGTTAATTCGGGATACGTAAAAATGCGCGTATGGGAACGTGGTGCGGGTATTACCTTAGCTTGCGGTACCGGAGCCTGTGCTTCCTTAGTTGCTGGAGTTCTGACGGGGAAATGCGATAGAAAAGCCACAGTAGAACTACCCGGAGGACCGTTATTAATTGAATGGTCGGATGACCAAAGAATTTACATGACTGGGCCTGCTGAAAAGGTCTTTACGGGTAAACTTTAACCGACACCCTGTAAAGGTGGGCTTCGTAGTATTAGGGTGTGTTTTCAAACTCGCCGTCACCCTATAAGGGTGCGGCTACAAAAACGAAGCCCACCAATGGTGGGCTAATAAATTCAGCCTACGCAGGTAGGCTTTGTATCTATAGCCCCAGGCTTCTAGCCTGCGGGCTAATTGAGTTTGAAAACACGCCCTAGCCCCAGGCTTGTAGCCTGCGGGCTTTTCTATAACTTAGATGCTCCATTAAGTTGTTTTAAGCACATAATTTTTATCCGAATACTGACAAAAAATATGCATTGATTATTCAACAAAAATACGAATTGATAAGAGTTTCCGGAAAGCAGTCTAGACCTAATCAATCATACAAATTTTAATTATTTTTACGTATTTTTTCTACCACAGTAGATAAATATAAAATTTTAAAATAGATACTGTTAAGAAAAATGCATCATATATATGAAAATCAAAGCTTTAAATATATTTTTGTTAGCAGCAATCTTAGGAAATTTTATAAATTTATTTCCAACGGAAGCACAAGCAGCTAAATCAAAAACAGATAAATCAAACTCAGACAAAACCGTAAAAGTATTTAATACCGAAAAACAAGCTAGAGAATATATTTGCGAACCTTTAAAAGGAGAAGATAATTCTTTATGTAAAATGGCTTTACGTAAAATAGGTTCTAAGAGATTTTCTGACTTAGGTCAAACAACAAAAACCGCACCGACAAAAGTAGTTAAAGATATACCAGGTGTGTGTAAAACAAAAGTGAAAGATACTCTAAAATCTCCAGCTTCAGCAAAATATCCGACTAAACCAAAAGTGAGAGAAATCTTTCAAGGTATGTATGTCGTGACGGGTAAACTTGATGCACAGAATAGTTATGGAGCGCTCTTAAGAAGAGAGTATCATTGCTACATGTACTATACTGATAAAAATCAACTAAAAACGATTGCTACTAGGCTTATTGAATAAATTAATTTGATATCCGTTTCCAGTCACTAAATAGCGTAGTAAAGCTGATAAAAAAATGACTCTACTGCTACTAAAACGGGAGCATCCCAATTTTGAACAAATATTTTACCCGACACCCTAGAAGGGTGCCGCTACAGAAACAAAGCCCACCTGCGTGGGCTTCGTAATATTAGCCCCAGGCTTCTAGCCTGTGGGCTTTTTGCAAATTTGGGATGCTCCCACTAAAACGGTAGAGTTTTTTACGTTGATTATTAAATATTCTGTATTTCACCTTTACAATTACTTTCCTTAGACAAATTATTTTGAGTTGTAGACTGAGCAATAAATTCAACATTCCCTTGTTTATCAACAATCCAACCGGTCGCTTCAATAATTGGTTTTACAGAATTATTTTTAGCTTGAATATTTCTTTTTTTAGTAATACTGTTAGCATTCAAATTGCGTAAATCACTCCAGAAGTTTACCTGGGAAACAACTTCTTGAGGATTCGTAGCTAGTCCACCTTTTCCAACAACTGTAAAACTATTTCCTTGATTAACACTGCACCCACTTGCAACTTCTTGACTGCTATCAACTACGTCAGTTGGTAATTGTATCAAGCTGGAACTAGGGTCAATTGCTGGATTGTTAATATCAACAGTACCGCTAACACCAAATTGAGAACTAGCTGTAATATCCGAATCTTTTGTTAATTCATCTCGGAACTGCAAACCGAACAAACCGCTGGTATTAATATTGATATTTCCACCATTACCTTCTACAGCATTTGCAATAATATCGCTGTTTTCTAAACCCGCTATTACTGGTGAATTGATATTGATATTTCCACCATTACCCGTTCCTCCAGCTTCAGCAGAAATAAGACTTTGATTTCTGATAATTAGACCATCTTTAACTTGTAAATCAATATTACCTCCTTCACCTGATTGAGTTGATGCGGTAATTTTTCCTTCGCTATTAACAAGAATAGAATTAGCATTAATATTTAATATTCCACCTTTACCCGCTCCATCATTCCTTACTGTTACCTCCCCACCATCGGAAATTTTTAAAAGAGGAGTGTTAATATCTACGTTTCCTGAATCTCCGCTGGGAATAGCAGGTAATCCCAAAAATTGCCGGAAAGATTCATCTGTAATATTGGCGCTGGAAATTATTAAACTAGGATTGATAGAACCCGGTACCGTACCGTTAACTTCTATAAAATCTGTAGCATTAACAGTCACTCTTCCCGAATTACCAAAAGCGAGTGCAGAAGAATCAACCCTACCACCGTCTTGAATTACTAAGCTTTCAGTATTGACAGTCAAATTACCTGCATTACCGATTGCAAGACTCGAAGCGCTCAAAGCACTAGGTGTAAAATTATCATTGGCAATACCTTTGAGACTAATTGATTTTGCATTAATTTCTACATTTCCCCCATTACCAATTCCTAAAGTTGCAGAAGCAATGACTCCACCATAAAAAATTGTCAGTTCTTCGGTTGATACGAAAACATTTCCACCATCACCAGGACCAAGGGTAGCAGATGAAAGCTCTTGACCTACAATAAATAGCTCTTTAGCTAAAATATTTATATTTCCAGCAGTACCAGAATTAAAGTTTAAAGTCGAAATTTCAGTTTCATTATTAGGATTAATGGAAGATACATCGCTGATTTGTAACCCTTCAGAAGCATTTATAGTAATATCACCTCCACTACCGGGACTAAAAGTTTGAGTCATAATTCGCGCACCTTGGGAAAGAAGCAAATTAGGAGTTGATATGGCAATTTGCGCCGCTTTTCCCATTCCTACAGTTTCAGTCAATAGTGAAGTATCTAAGCTTCCATCCGAATTAGTTCCCACTATTTCTATAGACTGTGTTGCATTTACTTGAATTTCTCCTCCTAATTCTAAACCTCTATTTTGCAAAAATGCTCTTGAACCATCTTTGATAAAAACATTTCTTCCCTGTAACTGAATTGAACCGCTTCCCGCTCCACTCGCATCTGCTAAAGCTAAAGAAGAAAGTTTTACATCACCAAAATCTTCTACTCCTTTATAATCTAAAACCAAACCTTTTGTAGCCGAATTAGTAATATTAACTAAACCTTGTTGCACACTTCCTAACTCAATATTTCCTGAATCTGCGGCTACTATCCCTCCATTTAAATAAACTTCACCACCAACTAAAGCTAAAGTATTTCCCGATTTAACTTGTAAACCATCCAAACTAGTAATGATAAAAGGGGCAAATATATCGGTGTCATTCTCGATATTCTTAGAAGTAGTAGTATAACCATCACCTTGTACCTTAATAACTGCTGAATTATTCCCCATCTGCAAACCTAGCGGAACATTAATACTCAATAAAGGTGGTGTTGTTATATCAATCGCGCTAAATTCAATCTCATCAGCAAACTTAATACTTTCAGCAGTACTTCCAAAAAACGAACCACCGATATTCAACCGAGCATTTTTACCAAATACTATTCCAGCAGGATTAATTAAAAATAAATTTGCGCTTCCATTTGCTTTTATTAACCCGTCAATATTAGAAATATTTCCACCAGTGACCCGATTGATAATATTAACTATATCTGGGGAATTATTGAAAATTGCAGAGCCACCCGTAGGAATTGAGAATTCTTTGAAGCTATGGAATAAATTGTTTCCTGCGCGGTTTTGATTATTAATACTATCAATAGTGAAATTTAAATTATCTGTGGTTTTTACGCGGGTTGGTAAAGTTCCATCTTCAATAACTTGTTGAGCATAAGCTGGGACTTGTAATAATGTAATTGCTAAGATTCCTAAGCAGCTTGAAGTTTGCAAATATTTTTTTAATGGGATGAACATATATAAAAACGGTAGTGCATGATTTATATATGGTTCCCAGATGTAGGTTATAAATTTAGATTGCTTAAAATTATCTACAAATATTCTTGTAATTGTAGGGTGCGTTATCGCTGCAGCTTAATGCACCGTAATATATATGAAGTAAACCCTAAGATTTGGGAGACGTAGCACTGCTACGTCTCTAGATTATTGATAGTTACTATAATTCAAATTCGTCGAATTTTACTACTTCACTTTCTGGTTTAGTAGTATCAAAATAATAACTATTAACTGTACCATTCTCAGTATCCAAGATACTAAATATAGTAGTTTCTTTACTGGTAATATAAGGCAAAGGTTTGCCATCTTCACCTTTTAATGGTTCTATTGATGGCACTATTGGTTCTAAACCGTTTGGGTCTCCTGATTCAACATATTTTTCTTTATATCCTTGGGGAACATTGCGTTTTTTCTCACCCAAAAAAGCACCGTAACTGTTACCAACATTGGATGACTCTAAAAAATTCACTCCGGATTCGCTACGAAAACGATTCCATAAATGAGAATGTCCATAAAATACTAGCTGTACCTTATTTTCTTCTAGTAAAGGTACAATATCCCGAATTAAATAATCTTCTTCTAGCGGATATTCGTATTTTATCGCCTTTATTTTACCGCTATCATCTTTCTCAATAGTTTGAACTGGGTTTGTATAAGCCGGAACAATATTTTCTCCTAAAGAGTGAACCGGATGGTGCAGCATTACAACTTTATATTTTGCTTGTTGAAATTCTGAGCTATTAAGTTCTTCTACTAACCAATTATACTGAGGACTACCTTTATCAATTGGCTCAAAAATATGCTGTCCATAACCCCATTGTTCGGGATTTTCAAAATCTGCTTCACTTTCGCGATATTTACCTTTTATATCTGATTCTAAACTCGGTCTTCGCCAAATATTGGTCGCATTCAGAAC
>CAKZYM010001148.1 GCA_937884685.1 uncultured Calothrix sp. | reverse complement strand
CATAGGTAAGCATTAATGCTGTATCATGTTTCAAACCTCAGACATAACATTCGATTAGTTGTATTTTGAACGACAAGTAGAATAGCGAAGTCGTTCTTTGTGTTTAGTTAAAAAGTATTAACTTAAAACTCGACAATCGGTTTTCTAGAAGACTTGCGAAAAGTCTATTTCTTCTAGTTCGTCTTGTTAACTGCATCCTAACCTAAAAAAAATTGATGGCAATGTATTACATAGAACCTTCACTATTTCTTTAAACTCCGAATTGCTCCGAATTACGTGTAAACTCGAAATTAAAGGGTAGAATATAACTGCGACATTATAATTTTGAGCAAAATGTTCCCAAGCGATTTTTTGACTGAAATGGCGCATAATCACGAACTTTCTCGCGACCAGGAGGAAGTTTTTTTACTGCGAATGGGCAAAGGTTTAAGCTACGAAGAAATAGCCTCGGAATTACGTACTTCTGCTGATGCTTGTTTAAAAAGGATGGGGCAAGTTTATAAGAAATTCAACGTTAGCGGAAGCAGCAGAGGTAAAGAAAATCGACTGAGAATTTTTTTAAGCAACCAATGGGAACAACTAAAAGCTGGGAAAGTATCCGAAAGCAACTCCGAAAATTTATCGGTAAATAGTCAAGAAGAAAATGCTGGTTCTGTAACGGTCGTAGAAAGCCAACTATCTTCTGTTGTGCAAAACTTACCCGCACGAGAATATACAACTTTTGTGGGACGTTCTCGCGAAATAGCACGATTAATGGAGGTTTTGAATTACAACCATTCGGCTCATTTAATCAGTGTAGATGGAATTGGTGGTGTAGGTAAGACTACTCTAGTAGTAGAAGTAGCTTATCGCTGTTTAGAAGCAAGTTTAAATACAAGCGCAAATACATCTGAAAAACCCGCTTTTGAAGCCATTATCTTTACATCTGCCAAGCAAAATCATCTTACCTCTATTGGACTTTTACCCCGACTGATTTATCAACGTACTTTACGGGATATATGCCGAGAAATTGCTCGAATTTTTGAGTTTGCGGAAATTAACAACTTACCTTTACAAGAACAAATTGGAGTAATTCGTCACAAACTTTCCCAGACCAGGACTTTATTAATTGTTGACAACTTAGAAACTATTGAAGATAAGCAAGACGTTCTTTCCTTTCTCTACGACTTACCCCCAACGGTGAAAGTTGTAATTACTACCCGCGAACAAACATTATTTGTACCTATACGTCTTAACTCTTTAGGTAAAGAACATGGTTTACGGTTGATTCAGCACGAAGCTAAAGAAAAAGGTATTGATTTAACCACAACAGAATCACAGCAACTATACGAAGCAGTAAGCGGAGTTCCAGCAGCTATGATTTACGCCATCGGACAGATGAGTGCTGGTTATTTATTTGAAGATGTAATGCAAATAATTAAACGTCCTGAAGGTGATATTGCTCGTTTTTGCTTCACTGCTTCAATAAATCCTTTAAGAAGCTCACCACCTCATTATTTATTAATGGCTCTGACTCTTTTTGTGAACCCAGTAAGCAGAGAAACCTTATCTAATGTAGCCTTTGAGAAACCAGACCCAATTATAGTATCGCCGGGATTGGTAAAATTACAGCAACTTTCCTTGATTTATCAACAGCAAGGACGTTATTGTTTAGCAGCCTTGACTCGTGAATATGCATGGGCCGAATTGACCACAAATCCCGAATTTGCTCAAGAATTACGTCAGCGTTGGGTTAATTGGTATCTCAAATTTTCTGAATCATTCGCGGATCAAGATTTGAAAGAATGGCATTTAAGCTATGAATACTTAGAAATTGAATGGGAAAATTTGCAAGCAGTATTCGAGTGGTGTATTTCTGAAGGTCGATATTCTGATATTAAAACCTTATGGTCTCGCATCAAAGGTTACGCTCACATCCGTGGATATTGGGACGAAAGATTGGAATGGAGTGCTTGGCTAATAGAAGCTGCAAAGCTAGCTGGAGAATGGGTTGTAGCCCTAGAAGCAATGTGCGATCGCGCATGGACTTTAGTTAGAATGCGTCAGACACAGCAGTTGCAGGAAGCACAGGTATTATTGCAAGAAGCATGGGATTTGCGTCAGCATCAGACATTAAGTTTTCAGTTAGAATTAGCTGCCAACATGGTGATTTTGCACATTCATCTTTCACAGTTAAAGCAAGCAAGGGAATGGTTAACAATAAAAGAACAACTTTTGCAACAGACTAACCTTAGCGAGTCAGAATATCAAGAACAGCAAGTTCAGAATTTATATTACCAAGGACAAATATTTTATCGAGAAGAGGATTTAAGCCAAGCAAAAACCACATTTGAGCAAGCATTAAATCAAGCACAAGCAATAGGATGGCAAAAAGCAACCGCAGCCATTAATAATTGGTTAGCAGATATTGCACTATTAAACGGTGACTTAGCAGAAGCGCGCAGACTGTTAGAATTTAGTTTACCAATGGCTCAAAGACACAAAGATAAGCGAGTTATTGCTTTTCATAAAGCAACATTCGCCAAACTAGAAACAACTTGCGGAAATGGATTTCAAGCCCATCGTTTTGCAAAAGAAGCAGCAGAAAGCTTTGAAAGTTTGAAAATGATTGCAGAAGCTAAAGAAATGTATGCTTTACTCGCAAAGTGAAATTAGAATTATGGGGATTGGGAATTGGAAATTGAGAATTGGGCATTATATTAATAATCTCATACCAATTACCAATTACCAATTACCCATTACCCATTACCAATTACCTTTTACCCAATAAAATATTATTGTTAATTGGTAAATCAGCACATGCTGCGGGATTATTATCGATAGGAATATCAGCACAAGCAGCACGTAGTGATGTATTTTCCGAAATACTTAATCCGAAAAATTCTTCAAACAAAACTTTTGTTGTCCCAAAAGCCTGTTCGTATATTAGATATGTTTCTTGATTTTGTTGTAGCTCAATAGCGGAGCAATGATTTAACAAATAACCAAACAAGAAATCACAATCTTGAATATATTTGAGTAAGTTAACCTCAATATGAGCATGCCAAACTGCATCTATTTCTTGAGTTGGAACTAGCATTGCAGCAGGGTAAAAAGATTTCAGACATAAGAACAATTTGTAACGACTAATTGCTAATTGCGTTCTTTCGGTTGTCCATCCTTTAGAGGACATAAGTTTATATGCAACCGTCTGTAGATTTAGGTGATTTAACTTATCCCAGAATGTGACAATCTTCATTTTTTTTATTAGTTATAAACTATATAGGCTAAGAGGATTTATTTGGAAAAATCATCCTCATATTTATTCATCAGCATATTCAAAGTGTTTTTACGAAAAATATGGTATTTTTTTTAACTTTTATTCGCAAAAAATATAGAAACTACTTATTCTTAATCCATTAAATTTAATTTTTAGTATCATCTCACAATCAATTGATTGCAATAGCTTTCGTCAAAGAATGATTATGAATCTGAATTTTCCGCGCTTTCAAACCAAACGCTTTTGATACAAAAATTAAATCTTGTTTAAAAAAAGGGTAAATCTCTTAAATAGCTAAAAATTAGCCTTTCAGTAAACAAACTTTTTTCATAAATTTGCAGTGACAGACTGATTAATTAGTATAGGGACTGCTTAAAAATTTGTTTTTATCATATCCTTCTGCTTTAAAACCATGAATTAATTCCAACAACAGCTTGAAAGACTCGTATTACGTATTTTTCCTCATTTGTTAATTTTTAGCGAATCGAGGGAATTCTATTAATAAATGACCGATTGAAAGATTGACCGTTAAGTATATTCACTACCATTACTACTATTTTTATTTTTATGAAGAATCCTAAATTGAAAAATTGTCAGAAAATTGCTGTTTGTATCTCGGTTTTAGCTGCTTTATTCCTTAGCGCTTGTGATAATGGTAATTCCCAAGAAGGATTTGAAGTCAAATTCTTGGTAGGAAGCGCTTTAAAAGAATTTTGCAACCAAGCTGCTGAACAATTTAATGCTACAAAACCCAAACTTGAGAACGGTAAAGCTTTCTATCTCAATTGCGAAGCTAAAGGTAGTGGAGATGTAGTCAAAGAAATGACTTCTTTATCCGAGCAACTCAAAGCAGGAACTCTTCAACCAGATGATGCGAAATTTCCTACATTAGTTTCCGTAGATGGAGAAATCTACCATTCTCAGCTACTCTATCAATTTAATCAAATCTTCCCCGGACAAAATTATATCCCTGAAATTACCGATGCACCGTTAATTGCAAATAGTCCAATGGTGTTTATGAGTCCTGCTGACATTGCTGCTGGATTACGCAACCAGGAAGATTTGTATAAAACGTTAGTAACAGCAAAAAATCACAAAGAAATCGATTCAAACAGTCCTCAATTACCGATTAATTTTGTTCATACCGCTCCTACTCGTTCAAATTCGGGTTTACAAACCTTAGTAGCGCAATTTGCTAGCGTCTCCGGGAAAAGACCAGAGCAATTAACAGCAGGAGACGTACAAAAATATCAAAATCAAATTCAAAAAATTCAAAGTAAAGTTACTCGTTACGGAGTTTCCACGAACACATTGGCAACCGACATGGTAAAAAACGGTTCATTTTGGGCCTCCATTGGTTCAGTATATGAATCGTCAGTCATTCAAGCCAACTCCAACCTACAATCGGGTCAAACTCGTTATGAAGCGATTTATCCCAAAGCCACATTTACATCAAACATGCGAGCAATTTTACCTAGTGGAACTTGGGTAAATGCAAACGAAAAAGCCGCTGCACAAAAAGTAATTGAATATTTGAGAACCCCTCAAGTTCAAAAAATTGCTACAGAACTAGGATTAAGACCGGGTGTACCGGGAGTAGAACTAGGTGCAAAATTTACTCCCCAATTTGGAGTTAAACCAGACGTAAAATATGATTCCCTGCGTCCTCCACAACCCCAAGTAGTCTCAGCAATGCTCAAATCCTGGCAAGAATTTGCGAAAAAACCTTCACAAGTGGTTGTAGTTGTAGATTCTTCCGGTTCCATGTCCGGAAATAAATTACCAGCAGTTCAAAACACCTTACGAAATTATATTCAAAGCTTAGGGCCAAAAGAGCAAATAGCGATAATCGACTTTGACTCAGAAATACGCACTCCAGTAAAAGTTAACGGTAGTCCCGAGGGACAAGCAAACGGGATGCAATTTATCGGAAACTTACGGGCTGATGGTGGAACTAGACTATATGATTCTGCGCTACAAGCACGTAACTGGTTGGAGAAAAACCTTCGCAAAGACGCAATAAACGCTGTAGTTATACTCACAGATGGTGATGACTCCGGTTCTAAAATTAATCTGAAGCAACTGGAAAAAGAATTGGAAAAAAGTAACTTCAGCAGCGATAAACGTATAGCCTTTTTCACAGTAGGTTATGGAAATGAAGGAGAATTCAACCCCAAAGTACTCAAACAAATAGCCGAACTAAACGGAGGTTATTACCGCAAAGGAGACCCCGAAACAATCTCTACATTAATGGCAGATTTACAAGTGGAATTTTAAGTCAGTTATCAGTGAACAGTTAGGAGTTAGGAGTTAGGAGTTAAGAGTTTAATAATTACTTATGTCTCCTTGTCCCTTTCTCCCCCTCCCCCCTCTAAATTCAAATATGATGAAACTAGCAAATCCTCTTTATTACCCAATAGCCGTTTTAGCCGGTGGTGTTGTTCTCGTCGCAGGTGTCCGGTTTATCGGATTACCTAATTTTGTTGCTTTACCAGCAGCCGCAGTAATAGCTACAGGTGGTGCTGCTGTAATGAAATCGAGAGAACCTGATGCTCAAAAAATTGCTCAGCAGCAGATAGAAAACGAATTACAAACATTACAAACATCGGCTAAAAAATTAGCAGCAAAAGCAGAATCACTACGTCAAGAAGCTAATCAATTATTAAGTCGTGGTTCATTTGAAATGGATTTATTGGTAGCAGTGCAAGGAGCTTGTCAAAGAGCGATTGAATTACCAATAAAAATTGACGAATTGGGTAGAAGAATTCACGGTGCTAATTCTTTATTATCAGTTAACGATTTACAACAGCAATTACAAGAAGTAGAAATTAAACGTTCTTCATCTTCCGGTATTGCACGTCAACATCTAGACCAGCTTACCAATAGTTTACAGCGCAATATTGAGTTAGCAAAAGAAGGACAAAACGCTCGCACCGCTCAAATGACCAGTCTCTATACTTTAATTCAAGATTCTGCTGGAGTATTACAACAAATTCAAAATAAGTTACGTACTGCTGATTTAACAGATATTCAGCAAATTAATGAATTACAAGCTTCTACAGATGAACTAACTAGTTTACAAGAGAACTTTGCTTTTCTAGTTAAGAAGTGATTGGTATTTATTGACATTTAACTTGATATTTAACTACTCGGCAGTTGAAACCGCTCCTAAACAAACAAAACCCGTCTCGGGTGATGAACTTTGATTTTATCATTTTAATAAACATGAAAAAGACTAATTCCAAACTTCAAAATCGCGCTTTAACTTCTGCTGGAATAATTCTCGGAGCATTAGGTTTAGCTTATGCTCCCATTCCAGGTTTACAGCAAACAGTTGTTATTGTTAGCGGTACAGAATTAAAAGTACCGCTCGAACAATTAGAAGCAAAATTTGAACAAGAAAATCCCAATATTAAAATAGAGCTAAAGTTTCAAGGTTCTCAAGATATAGTTAATAAATTTATCGACCAAAAAAACGATTTTAATCCGACAATTTTAATGCCAGCTTCCGGGGAACTGCTTGATGAATTAAGCCAGCGCTATCAAGCACAAAATAAAGGTGAAGCTTTTTACAACGAACCTCAGCCAATAGCTAAAACTTTACTTGTAGCTATTGCTTGGCCGGAAAGAGGTAACGTTATTTTCCCCAACAATAACTTTTCTTGGCAGCGAGTAGAACAAGCAATGCAATCCAACAGTTGGGAAGCTGTGGGAGGACAAAAAAATTGGGGAAGTTTCGATTTTGTAATTACAAATCCGACTCGTTCCAATAGCGCTCAAGCAACTTTAAGTTTGTGGGCAATGTCGAAGTCAAATACTGATAATACCAATAATATTAATTATAATAATCCTGAAATAGCATCTTTATTTAGCACAGTCAAAAAATCAATTTATCAACCACCGCGTTCAACAGATATTCTTCTGCAAGAGTTTATCACTCGCGGTCCTAATGATGCTGATATTGCCACAGTATATGAAAGTATAGCTCTTTCTCGCTGGCAGCAATCTGGTAAAAATCAAGGTAAACCTTATCAAATTTATTATTTAAATCCGACAGTAGAAACAGTTGCAACTGCTGCAATTGTTCGCCAAAATGTTGATAGCGGAACCGCAAACGCAGCCAAAAAATTTGTTAATTTCTTAACTCAACCAGAACAACAAAAAATATTTGTACAATACGGTTTTCGACCGACAAATAATAATGTTGATTTAAAATCTGTGAGTAACAGTCCTTGGAGTCAAAATATTCCCGGTTCGCAAATTAACCCATCAGCAAAAACATTAACAGCACCAAATCGAAAATCAACTGGAGAAATTCAAAGATTGTGGCAGCGAGTTAATTAATTTTAGATTTTAGATTTTGGATTTTGGATTTTGGATTATTGTAATTTGTAGGGTGCTGTGACGGTTACGAAAAATTAGCTTTTAATAACGATAAAATAGAAATTACCGTCACGCACCATCTTAATATTGATTCCACCATCTACTTATAAGTTATATTATTCATTAATTTTAAAAATGTAAATAATAAATTAATTGGTGCGTCACGGTAATATTTAATTATTGATGTCTCCCCAAAATTATTTAAACCGTGACAGCACCCTACAAAAAAATATAATTACACAGCTACGGGAGTATTAGCAATTGTTTTAATCGGTTTAGCAATCATTTTCATCCCTCCTGGTGTCGCTAAAGTTAAACCGCGACGCACTGGTGTTAATGCACGTTTATCTGTTCTTGAGACTTCATATTGCGATAAAATTGTCGCTAAAACCAGCTTCATCTCATACATTGCAAAAGCCAGTCCGATACAACGACGACTTCCACCACCAAAAGGGAAAAATTCATAGGGACTAAATTGTCTTTCTAAAAATCTTTCTGGTTTAAATTGCTTCGGTTCTGGGTAAATTTCTTCGCGGTAATGCGCTAAATAAATACTGGGAATTATCCAAGTTCCTTCCGGTAATTTATAACCACCAATCTCAATTTCAGATGATGCAATTCTAGGAGTCGCACTTGGAACAATAGGATAAATACGCAAAGTTTCTTGACAAAATGCTGTCAAGTAAGGCAGCTTAGCGACTGCATTGGGTTCCGGGTTTTCTCCTAAATCGTTTAATTCCTGGAGTAATTTTTTGCGTACTTCTGGTAAATAATCAACCCAATAAAAAGCCCAAGTCAAAGCAGAAGCAGTAGTTTCATGTCCTGCAAATAGCAACGTCATTAATTCATCGCGTAATTCTTCGTTTGACATTGCTTCACCATCTTCATAGCGTGCAGACATCATCAAACTTAAAATATCCTTGCGATTTTGCTTGGATTCAGCACGACGTTCGTCAATTAAATCGTAAATTAAATCATCAATCTGCTTGCGTAAGTACAAAACTCTACCCCAAGGACTCCATCTACTCCAATCCTTTTGTAAAATGGGGAAAAACATCCCAGCAGACAACAAAGGGGAACCCAAAAATTCCAATAGCGAAGAAATTTTAAGACGAATTTTTTCCAAACGGTCTCCTTCATCTAAACCAAAAACCGCTCTTAAAATTACGCTCAAAGTGATTTCCTGCATCGATTCGCGGATATTGAAAGCTTCTCCCGTCTTCCATTCATTGCTCACCTGCTGCGCGATTTCACCCATAGTCACACCATAAGCTCGCATCCTATCCCCATGAAAAGGGGGAGCCAATAATTTACGCTGACGCTGATGACGACTTCCATGTAATAACAACACAGAATTATCCCCAACCAAAAACTTGAGAATCCGACTTCCTTTACCAGTTTCTAAAGAATTAGTATCAGCCGTAAAAATCTGTTCCAAAGCTTTGGGTTGACCAAAGTAAACCACACCACTACCATCCTTTTGCGGAATACTAAAGCTATCACCATAAGTTTGAGCGTTTTGTTCGAGATATTCAAAAGGTTGAAAAACAAACTTCATCCGTCTGAGAAATTTAGGCATTTCAACCGCTGGTGGCAGATTGTAAGTAGATGTCATAATCGCTTCGAGGGTTTCAATAGGTTCAAGTTATATTGTGACGAAAAAATTCGTTAACAGCGAGCAGCAAGCAGTTATCAATAAATTACTTTCTTCCGGGAGCATTTTGTAATTTTGTAAAAAGGATAAAACCCGTGTAGATACGTAACACTTTTAGGTCTCCGAAAATGTGAAATCATAATTTTATCGTAGCGATTCAGTAACAGCCAAAATTTAACAGCTTGATTCTAAATTTATAACGACATATTGGGAACTTGATATTAACTAACTTCTTCACATAGTTTTATAAGGTTTTATAAGTTAGATAAATTAAAAAAATATATAACAAGCAAATAACAGCATGTTCTTTATGACTCACTAATATTACTTGTATTAAATAAAAAATTTATAAAAATTCTCCGTTTTTATCATCAAATTTAGATATTATTTTGTATTCCTAAGTACTGGTAAAAGCTTTAAAAATAAGTACTAGATTTACTGATGTCTTATTAAAAAAAGTGTCATAAAATATCAAAAAAAATCTTCAAAAACAAGTGAATAATCAGTGTTTTTAGGGATATTGTGCCAGATTTTTAAACTGTACTAAGGGCTTGCATATAGGTTTTAATTGAATGTACGGTATTGCTATACACCTCCAGCTACGAAGTATAAAAAGTAAGATTAAGGGGAGTCAGTTATTCAGAGTTATCTACCGATGGAAGTTCATTAAATATGAGTGAAATATGGCTACTAAAATCAACAAGTTCGATGATAGTAATCCTCAAAGCCAAAATTCCTTCTCGTCGGTATCAAAAAATGCTCTACCTCAGTCTCCTACGAACAATTTAGATGTTTCTGCTGCTACCTATTTAGGTGGTAAAGATAATGATTCAACTAATGCAGTAGATATTTCCGCTGATGGAAATTTCGTGATTGTAGGAGGTTCTTTAAAAAATGCCAACCTAGGAGGAACAGAAACTGAACTCCTTGGTGGTGGTGATGGAACAATTGTCCGTTATGATTCTCGAACCAATGAAGTTGTAGCGACAACTGTTCTCTCAGGGAAAGTACTAGATTTAGAAGTATCGAAAAATGGTGATATTGCTGTAGCTTACGAGGGTGGAGTTGCTGTATTAAACGCCGATGCTACACAAGTAAAATGGAGTAAATCCATTTCAGGTGTATCTCGTGTTGCGATTTCCGACGGTGGAAAAGTCGGTATTGTACGAGATATCGAAGGTCGAGACAGAGCTATTCTCTTTGACAGCAAAGGAGAACAGCTTCAGGAATGGAACACAGGTAAATGGAATCGACAGTTTGAAGATATAGCTGTTACTGACCAAAATGGAGGTATGGTTTTTGCTACGGGATACGAGCAAAAAACCAAAATTTTGCAGGTAGCTTTTACTCAAGCATGGTCATATGAAGGAAAAGACCTGTGGAAAAACTATGACTTTGACAACAAAGACATTTACGAAGAAAACTTGATGGCTGACACGAGAGGACAACGTGTAGCTATCGGTGATGACGGACAGCTATATGCTTCCTATTACGTCAATGGGGGTACTGGATTTTCAATTTTCTATCGCGACCCTTTTGATTTATCTGAAACAGTCAAAGACGATAGAAAAATTGAAACAGACCAATACAATACTCCTACCAACGTCAATTCTATAAAAATGACTTGGTACGGTCGCTACGACCTTGAAAGTGGTGAATTGATTAAGGGTCAATCTTTATTAGGTCGTCTTAATAGTGGTAAAGGTAACTCTGTCGATGTAAATTCAATTACAGCTACAGAAGACGGAACAGTAATTTTAGCTGGAAGTGCAGCGGCTAGAACTGCAAACCGAGATATACAGCAAATTGAAGGAGAAACCGTAAACGAGTATAAAGGTTTCGAGGGATATCTTGCAGTTATCAGTCCAGACTTGCAAGAAAGACGCTCTTGGACACCAATTACGGATAGTGACGGAGCAGTAGCTGCATATCGTGATGGTAAAACAGCAGTAGTTACAACCACTGATTTTGAAGGAAATCAAATTACCCACAATGCAATACAAGATGATGCAGGTGGCAAAAATGACGGTTATTTGATTGTCATTGGTGGGAATGATGTAGCTCCTGGAACAGAACCAGTGACACCAGGAGAAAATCCTCCACCTACCGAAGAACCTCCCGTTGATGGTGGAAACGAAACTCCCATCGAAGGAAAAGATATTCTGGAAATCAGCACTCTGGAGTCCTATGGTGGAATTCAAGACAATTCTAAAAATGGAACTGTAGACTTATCTAACAATAACGAACTCACCATCAGAGGTAATCGCTGGCAAAAATTAGAAATTAACTCTAGCATCACCAAGAAAAGCGTTCTACGTTTTGAGTTCGCTGGTAGCGGAAATGGTGAAATTCAAGGAATTGGCTTCGACAATAATAATGCTATCAGTAAGCAGGATGGTAAACGTTTCTTCCAAGTTGATGGTAGTCAAAGCTGGGGTATTGAAAATCTGAGTCAATTCATTGTTGGTAAATCGGGTGGGAAAGATATTTATGAAATCCCAGTCGGTCAATTTTTCACTGGAGATTTTGAATATCTGACAATTGCTAATGATGATGACCGAAAGAACCCTGATTCTGAAAGTAAATTCAGCAACATTAGATTATTTAGCGATACTCCTCCTCCAATAGAAATACCACAGACACCAGGAGAGACTCCCGACTCACTCGATATTTCCATTGATGGAGTCACACAAAGCGAAGAAGTTCTATCCTACGGTGCAAAAAGTCAAAACAAAAGCATAGTTTCCACCGTTACAAACAACAATCAGTTGAAATTAGAGAAAAACGGTTGGAGACGTTTGGATATCACTGGATACGAAGTCACTGAAGATACTGTACTCAAATTTGAGTTTGCAGGTAATGGGGAAGGTGAGATTCAGGGTATTGGCTTCGATAACGATAATAAGATTAGCGTTACCGATAGCAAAAACTTCTTCCAAGTTGACGGTAGTCAAAATTGGGGTATCGAAGACCTAGATGATTACATTGTTGGTTCCGAAAACGGATTCAGCCAATATTCCATCAAGGTAGGAGATTTCTTTACCGGTGAATTTGACTCTTTAACCATCGCTAACGACCATGATGTTGCGAATCCAACCGCTGTTGGAGAATTCAAAAATATTGAACTGATTGGTTAATTGATAATGGTTTAGATACTAACAAGACCATCAAGTGATTTAACTCCATCAGTAGCAAGGTTCATATAACACGCTAGACCGGGAATATAATTCCCGGTTTAATAATGTAAGTGGTATAAATATGCAAGCTTTTCGCAATTTTGCGGGAGGTGCATTTTCTCGAATCTCTACTTCTTGTAACTTTTAGATATAGCTCACATACAAAAATCGTCTTTATAATTATTAAATTACAAAAAAGAACCGGGTTTCTTTGGATTTATCGAGAATAGTTAAATATGCTGTAAATTGGGCTAAAACTTTTTGGTAAGTTAATAATTCTAGCTTTAGTAATCTGAGGGTTAAAGCCTTTACTAAAAATCTTAAACCCGATATAACATCAGAAAATTATATTTTTTCACGCTTATGGCTTAAGAGAATCAAGTTTTAATTTTTTATCCATACTTTTTGATAGATTATTCTATTTTAATTTTCTTTTATTTACGCTCTAAATCTAATTATTCTATAGGTAAATTTACTATATTTATAGATATTAACAAAAAATAATTTTAATTATCAGCATCAACTTTTTATTCAAATTTTTATATTCATATTGTATGCTTCAAGACTTGCCAAAAAATGATAAATATTAATATATTTACTGAGGTTAGATAAAAAAAAATGAATTAAATTATCAAAATATGTTTTTAAATAGCAAAGATAAAATAATTGGTTTTACGATGATGTGGCTTTAAATTTTACTGGGGTTGAGAAATCGGTTGTGATTTAATGTGCGGTCATCGTATATACCTTGCCCATTACGATAAAACTATAATAAAAAGTTAGTTATTCAGAGATATCTACCGATGTAAATTCATCCAAATTAACTGAAAGATGGATACAACTCTTCAAAAATCGGTACAAAACAACGCTATACCTCAGTCTCCTACAAATAACTTAGACGTTTCTGCTGCGACTTATTTAGGTGGTGCAGAAGACGATTTTACCAATGCAGTAGATATTTCTGCTGATGGTAAATTTGTGATTATAGGAGGTTCCTTACAAAATGCCAACCTAGGAGGAACAGACACCCAACTTTTAGGTGGTGGTGACGGAACACTTATCCGCTACGATTCTCAAACAAACCAAGTTATTTCTACAACTCGTTTACCAGGGAAAGTAGTAGATTTAGAAGTTTCAAAAAATGGAGATATTGCTGTTGCTTACGAGGGTGGAATCGCAGTTTTAAACAGCGATGCTACACAAGTTAAATGGAATAAAAACCTAAACGACGTTTTTCGTATTGCTATCTCTGATAGTGGTAAAGTCGCTGCGGTAGAAAACACAAATGCAGATAGAGCTTATCTATTCGACAGTAACGGACAGCAACTGCAACAGTGGGTGACAACTAGTGATAGCAATCACTTTAATGACATAGCCGTTACCGACCAAGAAGGAGGTATGGTTATTGCAACAGGGTATAAACAGAAAACCTCGAATTTGCAGGTTGCTTTTACTCAAGCATGGTCGCATACAGGACAAAACCTTTGGACAAACTATGACTTTAGCGCTACAGATATTCAAAATGCAAATGTAATGTCCGATACCCGAGGGGTTCGGGTCGCAATCGGACGAGATGGACAGCTATATGCTTCATATAAAATAAATGGTGGAACTGGTGCTTCTATTTTGAGTCGTGACCCCAATAATTTATCAGAGACCCTTGGTAACGATAGAAAAATAGAAACAGACAACTATAATCGTCCTACTAATGTTGGTTCAATCAACATGGCTTGGTACGGTCGTTATGACCTTGAAACCGGTGAATTAATCAGAGGTCAGTCTTTATTAAGTCGTCTTAATAGCGGTAAAGGGAACTCTGTCGAAGTAGAATCAATCACAGCGACTGAGGACGGTACGGTAATTTTAGCTGGAAATACAGGAGCTAGAATTGCAAATCGAGACATTCAGACTATCGAAGGACAAACCGTAAACGGTTACGCAGGTTTTGAAGGATATGTTGCAATTATCAGTCCCGATTTGGAAGAGAGAATTTCATGGACACCAATTACAGATGGTCAGGGAGCGGTAGCAGCATCCCGTAATGGTAAAGCAGCGGTTGTTACATCCACTGATTTTGGAGGAAGTCAGATTACTCACAATGCTGTACAAAGTAATGCAGGTGGTAAAAACGATGGTTATCTGTTGGTGATTGGTGGTAATGATGTACCTCCTGGAACAGAACCAGAAGAACCAGAAAATCCCACACCACCGATTCCTGTAGGAGATAATCCTGTACCACCCGTTCCTGGTGATGATAATCCCACACAACCAGGAGGAACAGGGGGTAATAATCCCACACAACCAGGTGGAACTGGTGGTGATAATCCTATACAAACAGGTGGAACAGGGGGTAATAATCCTACTGGTGTAAATGGTAGTGATAATCCTGGATCTCCAGCAGGATTAATAGACTTAACTAATATTGATTTAAATGGAGACAATCAAGTAGACGAAAAAGTTAATATCAACTTTCTCGACATTAAATCAGATGCTGATTTTAACAACTCCATGGGATATTATGCTATTTCCAATATCAACGGTGCTGTAAAAGATGCTCTGACTGGAGAATTAATTAATCCAGAAGACGGAGGTTATGCAAAAGCAGCGCTACAACAGCGTGTAGAAAACTTACAAATTAACCGAGATAGTAAAACACTTGCTTCCGAATTGAACTCTGGAGTCATGCTAGTACCATTCTTAGTTGCGAACGGAACTGTAGAAACATGGATGGAGCAAAATAGCGATAATCAACAAGGAAATCTTCCAATCGCTTACTTTAGCTTCGTTAATGCAAATCCAGACAACAAACAGCATATTCGTCAGGTAGGAGACGAACTGCAATTTGAAGACCTATTCAATGGTGGAGATAACGATTTTAATGATTTTGTTGTCAAAACTAACGTCGATTCTACCCTATAAAACTGACCGAGAAATTTGAGATTTTGAATTATTTTGACCAGGAACTTCCCAACCTTGAAAACCATTTAAAATCTTTACTCAAAAACCACCAGATTCTATGCAGTTGCGACCCTTGGGGAGACTACAACACCGCACTGCTTTCTAAATTTATATATTGATTATGTATCAGTTATGTATCGAGACAGTCTAAAATTGCAAATCTAAAAGAAACGAACCTTCTAGAGAATCGGAAATAGAAACAATTCAAAAATTAAAAATTAATATAGTTAACCAAAAAGTTTCGCAAATGATTATTTTAAAAGTATTGCTTTATACGTATAAATCGTAGAGGTAAATTAAAATGTAAAGGTAAATTGAGAGTGAGAGGAGGAGAAAGGAAGAATCAATTCAAAACTCTTAATTCCTAACTCCGTCTTGAAAAGTTTTGGGGACGGAAACCGACACCCCAAACTTTCCGCTAACTCCTCACTCCTAACTCCCGTTTGAGTTAAGCTTTTCTTGAGTAGTATTCCACTACTAATAGTTCATTAACACTTAAAGCTACCCATTCGCGCTCGCAAACGCCATTTACTTTACCAGTCAAATTGTTTTTATCAAACTCTAAATGACTGGGAAGGTTAGCTAAACCGGGATACTGCAAATTGGTTTCTACCAACTGCTTAGAAGCATCTTTATTTTTAACTCCGATGACATCTCCGGGACGACATTGATAGCTAGCGATGTTAACTTCACGACCGTTTACATGAACGTGTCCGTGATTAACTAACTGACGTGCAGCGGGAATAGTTGGAGCCATTCCCAAACGGAAAACGGTATTATCCAAACGCATTTCGAGCATTTGTAGCAAAATTTGTCCGGTAGAACCAGTGACTCGTCTTGCTTTACGGATATAACGCACCATTTGCTTTTCGGTTAAACCGTAATTGAACTTGAGCTTTTGCTTCTCCTCTAAACGAACAGCATACTCAGAGCGCTTTTTACGATTTTGACCATGCTGTCCGGGGGGATAAGCACGTCTAGCAGTTTTACGGCTTAATCCTGGTAATTCACCTAGTCGGCGTGTAATTCTTAATCTAGGTCCTCTGTATCGGGACATTATCGCTCCGTTAATTCAATCTTTTAATATTTTACTCAGACATAACATTATAGAGGCGGAATGAATAATATGGAATGGGGGGTAGGGAATTGGGTGAAAAAGTTATGAGTTAGGAGTTAGGAGTTATGAGTTAGAAGTTATTGGGACTTACGCAACCGGCACATTTTTTTTGTAGGGGCACGTGACACTTTGATTAATTCTGAACGT
>CAKZYM010001147.1 GCA_937884685.1 uncultured Calothrix sp. | reverse complement strand
ACTAACCAGCAAATTGCTAAATAATCCGGATTAAGTATCGCTTGATTATCAATACCTTTCTGAAAAATTACTCGTAGCTGCTGATAAACTTTTTTTTGAGCAAGTGCGGGAATTTGCTTACTGTACTGTTGCAATTTTTCATAAAGCAAATTGAACATTTTATCCGTACATGACGCATAAACCAGCTTGCTTTCCTCAAAATAAAAAGCCCAGGAATCTGATGTAGTAAAAACTTGTAAACACCCAGTTACGGGTTTATTTGTAACTTTTTTAAGAAGTGAAATCGGCTGTATTCTCTGAAAAAATCTGTATCTATTAATTGGAAGGATTTTCATTTTATGTGGCTTTTCATTTACTACAGAGATACCGCAATGCTAAAAACTTTGGTTATAGCGAATTTAGGAGCCGCATACCAATTTACAGGTAATGTTTTTCAAAATTGTTCTGATATAGAACATTGAAATGTATTAAATATTCGCTAACCCTGTAGATGCAACAGGTCTAAATTTACATAAACAAGCAGACAAAAGATAAATTTTGTAGCGATGTTATGTAACGATTAACAGTGACCAACTTACATAAAAACAATTTTTTCGTAAGCTTTTACAACCAGAAACAACGTTGTATTGCGATGAAACGTCACTCTGGTTATTCCAAGCAGATTGAAGAAGCACCAACTAACAGCATAACCAGTAAAGAGAGCGTCAGTTAAGTGGTAGATGACAAGTTATTAACTTACTAACTTTTAGATTACTCTAATTTAGCAGAAAATTTAAAAGATGTATGAAAGTTTTTGTTCACAATTAGAGCTTTATCTTAAAACCAAATTTTGATAATGGCAAATGTTTTTTATGACCTATTAATTATCTTAAATGGGTTCTTATACTTAAAAAATCTTTCTGTAGAAGCGATTACAGTTTCCTTGTATATTTATAATTAAATAATTTCAGTGAAGCTATTGTACTTTTTTTCCGGATATTTATATATTAATAAATTTGTTAGTTTTTGAGTTATAAATTATATGATTTTTATTTATTAGGCTATCAATTCAGCCATCAATATCTGGGACTGGCTCAGAAAGAAGTAAAATTAGGTTGTGCAGTTGATTTGAATTCCACTTGATTAGTAGTATTCCACCACATTCATTTTTAGAAGGTGTAAGATGTGGTGAAGGTGATAACAAATATTATACAAAGCAAAACCTTGCCTGCTTGAAACGTTCTCTTGTAATTGTTCCATCACTACAAAATATCTAGTTTATTTCAACGGTCAGAATTAACTACGCCTTCAGGATATATATTTATATCGGAATGCTCTATAGATTTTAACAATCTTTGCCAATTGAAAATAATTTCATTGGTATTACCCTCTGAATTTTGTTGAAACCCAAGTAACACTTCAACCTGGTTGCTATATTCTGCCTCGGTTTTGTATTGTTGTGTAAGTTGAGAAAAAATATTTTTGACAGTATTCCAAGCACTACTGACTCTAATAATTTCTATTAGGTGATTTTTTTCATGAACTACTATTATAAGTTCGTAATTATCTCTTTTATCCTTTGAACACATGGACTTCCATTGACTTCGCTTAAGCCTAATCATAGGTTGATTAGAGCTTATAGTTTTAACTTCAGAGTACAATTTGTTACCTTTATATCCAGTACAAATAAAGTCATATCCTACAGCTAAAAAATCATCTTTCTTCTGTACCTTATAGCCCAAAGTTTCATAAAATATCTTAGCTTTTTCTTCTCCCCATTCACCCCAATAGTTTATGTTATCACCTGTTCCATCAGGAGAAGAGACAATATTATAGATATCATTATGAATTGCTTCAGCTTCTATATTTAATGTGTTTACGTTATAGTCTTCATCTTCATTGAGTAATTTATTGTCATACTCATCAGGAATGTCCTCCAAATTACAACCATTGTCTAGTAAATAATCTTTGACATCTTCAATATCATCATCTAAGAATCTTAATAGTACTTGAGTCGAAATTTTGCTTTTATCTAAAACGAGCGCATCAATGAGGTAATCACCAAGATTAATATTTTTGATACTGTTCCATGTTCGCACGTAATAAATTGAGTTAGATTCTTCATCATAATAGTTAGGAATAGATTCTTTATAATTTATATAATCGCAAGTAATAATTATTTTACTTGGATTATAAAACTGAATTTTTCCTACTCGTGACTTGATTTTTTCTTCAAATTCAGGATGACACGAGCCATTAAGAAATATTCCAAGAAAAATAGACCTTTCCTTGATTAAATTTGGAAGAATTTCATCAGATGCATCTGTGGGTAAATCTCGTTGTATATCATCCCAACTAATTTTTTCAATTCCTAACCCTATAAGTACCTCTTCAAATTCAAAACCATTAAGACACGAATCAGGAAACTTGATTAAGTTTGAATTACGTTTGGCAGGTAATCCCATTGAAATATCTAAATAATATAATTGAGAAGCTTTATAAAATTGCTCATCACAAGCGAGTAATTTACCTGTCTTCATCCAGTCAGCAATTATTTTTCTATCATCATTATCAAAACCTTCTCGAATACATTTGAGAAGTTGCTCATAAATAAGATTCAATCGAATTTCTTCTTTACTGTTGTCATAATGGTATTTTTCAGCGACATTATCTAAAAGTTCTAAACAATCTTGTAAGTCAAGCTGGTGCTTTAAACCAATAAATTTTTCTATTTTTTATTTGAGGTTGCAACTAGCAACAAGAAAAGTATCACTTATAATTTTTTCCAATCTACTGGAATATATATCCTCAGAAGAAGAATGGCTCTTTCCATCATTACAAGGAATGCATTTGTCATAGTTGGTTGAAAATTTAAATATAGAATCAACTTGTTTAGATGTACCATTAATAAATACTATAGAATTACCTTCTAAGCTATATTCATCCCAATAATAGTTAATATGCTGCCAAAACCTTTGTGCAAACTTGAAATTGCTTAAATATTCCCTATGAGGAAAAAATATAATATTTTTGAATCTATATTTATCTATATTTAAATTCAAACCAAGCGCAATAAAATATTTTTTGACTCTTTCACTTCTATTTGGTAAATCACGTTCATCAAAATTGATAAACCTCAATCTATCTACAACACCAATATCTTTAAAAAACTCTTTCCATTTTTCTTTCTCTGAGGTATCACTATCGCAATATAAAGAACTTACAAATTTATCAAATTTTGTGCTGTCATAAAAAGATTCTAGATTTAGTTTCGGATTGTAGTGATTAGAAAAATAACATTCACCTGCTGCTGCTAAATTATCATTCACTAGTAACAGCTTCAATTTGTGTAATTTATTCAAGTCATCTCTAGTTAAAGAACCATAATACTTGAATATTTGTTGGCAGATTTGCACAGCATTATCAGCTGTTACTAAATCAGGTCTATCTGCTAATTGTTGTATTTTCTTCTGAATTAATTCAATCCCTTTTGAATCCGAAACTCCTAAAACGTTAGTGAAAAATCGTCTCCAGTCAGTTAGAGTATCTCCTAAACGGAAATACTGTTGGTTGACTACGTTAGGTAAATCAATATCTATTAGCGATACACTTTCTGGTTGTGTTTCGTCATTGGTGTAAAAATTAGATAAATTACAATTATTAGCTATCTGTAAACCGTTATTCGTTGTTAAAGGTAATTTTTTAAGTACTTTACTATCTTCACTACTTAAAGGAAAGGTTTTCCAAACGTCAAAAATAAACCTTGTGATATTAATGGTATTATCATCATCGATTTCATTGTCTTCAATCATCGGAATGATTTCGTTATGGACAATCTCTAAACCATTGGAGTCAGCTACACCTATAGCAATAAAAAATTCTTTCCATGCATCAATATCAGTCGAATTTTCACAGTAATCTGAAATCACTAGTTTGAAATAATCTGTTCCTATTAAACTAGCTATATCTTCTACTGGATTTTGAGGTTTATAAAAATTAGATAGATAACAAGACTCAGCATAAGTATAAGCAAAATCCTTCCTTTCTTGGTTTTGATAAATTAATTGTAAATATCTTAACTTTTGATGATATTCAAAACTTAATTCTTGATAATACTTAAAAATAAACTTTACGTAGTTCAAACAACTATCTAAACTCTCTTTGTTATCATCGGGATTATATTTACGTTTATTAATTCTTTCTCTGATAATTTTTACAGCAGAAAAGTTTTTGATTTTGAGATTATCTTTTACCCAATTTATTAACTTTTTATTTCGTTGAATAGACTGGTCTATATAAGGATGAATAAAATGAAAAGTTGAAAAATTTAATAATACTTTTTCTAAATCATCTATCTGGAAATATAAATTATCTGGGCTGATAAAATTATTTTCTTCATCTAATATAAAAGGTATAGACGCTAAATATTCAGTTGATATATTTTTTAATTGCAAATGCTCAATGACTTGAAAATTTAGCAAAGGATTATCTTGAATAAGATTCTTATATTCATGAGATTCTTCAAAAAAACTACAGAGTGCTGTAGTTTCAAAAGCTTTAATTTTAAATTTTTTGAGATTCCTTTTATTTGTTAAGGAGTTACTTATAAAGTGACGTTGTACGTCAAAAAATTGCCTTATCTCTTCAACAGGTAAAACCTTAGTAATCTCTATTTCATCAATTATGGCTTGATGAACCTTCAGTAGTTTGGAATCATTATCCTCACAAGGAAGAAATGCAATATCTCTAATAGCTAAGTCAAATCCTTGATTAAATGCATCTTCAGTTTCACTGACTGAACAAGTGTATTTAGATGGAACAAGACTTGTGATTTGATTTTTATAAATCTGATTTTGAGCTAATTGAGCAATCCATAAAAAAATATGATAACCAATTTTTTCAAAAATAAATATATTCCAAACATTATCATGGTGAATTTCTTGACGATTAGCTGTGGTAAGAAAATCAGCATTAACTAAAAATGGAAAACCGTATTCTTTAACGTTCGTTGGTAGATATGTAAATAAGACTGAATTATATTCATCTACTGCTTCTAATTTATTGTCTTTTATCTGAGCAGCAAAACTTAGTTTAGAGCGTTGAATTAATTTGAGTTTATCTGGAACTTTCTTGTCTCCTTCCATCTTATCCCGCACTTCTTGCGGAACATCAAATTCAAAGTCTTTAACTAGCCAGTAAGTAGTTTCATTATTCTTAATAATTTGATATTTGTCATCTTGTTTATTCTTAGTAATTTGAATGTCAACATTGAAATTATTGCTTAACCCAACAACATCAATATTTTTCACATGACGTAAAAATAAAATTAATCTTGGGTCTTGAAATAGTCTGTGTAATTTATTTTTATATTCTTCAATTTTTTCTCGTCCTACTTTAATGGCTGTAGCGACAGGAAATGTAAAAAATTCTTGGTACTTTTGAATCTCTAAAGGATAATCTTTTATATTTACCCAAATAGGTTTTATTTGCCAAGGAGTCTTATTAACATTTGTATGTGTTTTATCGTGTTTATCAAACTTAAAGGAGAAAGAACCAGAATTAATATACACGCACTCTGAATCAGCAAAAACAGATTTAAATCCAATTCCTTTATAGCCAGTTTGTTCAGGATTATTCGATTTTGTGCTTTTAGAGATACTTGAAATTGCATCTACGTTTTGGTAATTGAAAGGTTGTCCATTATGTAAAACAAGAAAATGCTCTTTAAGAATCACAAATTTTACATCTACGTTTTCTTCCTTGTTAGGTAAGTCATCAGCATTTTGCAATAGCTCAAAAATAAATCTTTCGGTTTCTGTATATAAATCACCCGTTAACCGAGTTAATGCATTAGCTAAATTTTCAGCATCTCTTTCTGATTTACCTGTTTCTTCAAAAATGTTTTGAATGAATTTTAATGGTTTTTGCTGTCTAAGTTCTTGCATCAGCTCCTCCTCCATTTAATTATTCAGCAAAACATAATAATATTAGCCCATGCAGATGGGCTTTGTAACTGTAGCCCCACCCTTCAAGGGTGAGGGCTAATTTTCAATCCAAAATCAATAATTCCGCTGTCTTTCTCTTTTCAAAGAATCCAAAGAATCATTGATAGATTTAACAGCTGTCTGGGGAATCTTATACTCCGACTTATCCATAGCTTCCAAGGTCTTCTCAAGGTTAGTAATTGCTTGATTCAATTCCTTATCAGTTAAACTACGTGCATTTGTTTGCATGTTAAGAGCAATATTAGTCAAAGCGAAAACAGCGTCTTTCCGAGTCCACTTTGATTCATTTTCTAAAGCTTCTTGTAATAGTGGTAAAGCAGCTTTGGTATCTCCACCAAGATTAGCTATAGCAGTCGCAGCGGTGTAGCGTACCTGTGCTTCTTTGTCGTATAAAGCTACTGTTAAGGCTGGTTCGGCAATTTTAGCCTGGGTACCCATTCCACCTAATGCACGTGCAGCGCTCATCCTGGCTTCTGGATTCTCGCTTCGCAATACTTGAATTAATGTAGATACTGCATTTCTGATACTTGCAGAAGCTGTTTGCTCTAGACTAGCTTTTTCGGGTATCTGTGCTGATACTCTGTTGCTGTAAAACAACTGTGAGGAGAAACATAGTAAAACCACAGAGACAGTAGATGCAAACCCTTTCACTGAGTAGCTTAAGTGAATTCTTTTCATAAAGCTTCTGTATAACATTATCAGTACTGTTATACAATTAACGATTAGACAATTGCATACCGTATATATACTGAGAATAAATCAAGTAGTGATTGCCTTTGTTTTTTCTAGCTTTATTGTTAATGCCACCCTGTAAAATTTATGTAAACGAATTACATAATATATTTAGACAATATACTTAAACATTACTTTCAATAAATCTTTTTTCTGAAATGGCTTCGTGATATAGTCTGATGCTTTTACCATTTTGGCTTTTACTCTATTGATAATTCCTTTTTTCCCTGTCACCATAATTATCGGTGTTTCTTTCAAAGAGGAATTTTTCCGCAGCAAAGAACATAACTCATATCCATCTAATGTTGGCATGGTTATATCTAATAGAATCATATCTGGCTTCAAGCGGATAACTTGCATCAAAGCTTTTAATGGGTCGTTGATACCAACTACAGAAAAAATATTGTCATCCAAATACATTTTTATGGCATTTACCACCGCTTTACTATCATCAATACAGACTATAGTGTAAGCCTTTGTATTTTCTTCTTGCTCGAAGTCGCTATAGCGATTACTTCTGTTTTCTAATAAATTCTTTTGAGAAACTGCTATTTCAGATTTTCTTATAAAATTTAAATAGTGGATTTCATTCTCTTCGTCCTGAGAATAATCATCATCTTCATCGTAACTTGCATAATTAATAGTTGTGTTTAAAAAGTTATTTACATTCTCAGGGGATTCATTATCGTAATTAGTGTTTGTGTAGGGTTGAGATTGATTTAAAATAGAATTATCTGAACCATTATTTTGAACATCTAGCTCTGCATAACTTTCACTAAAACAATCTTCATCATCGTCCAAATCTTCAAATGAATCTTTAGCTGCTGTTTTCTTATGGTCTTCTGATTTATATTGCTCATTCAAATCGTAGAAAAGATATTCTTGTAAAGATGGTTGATTATTTTGCATTTGGATAGACTCAGTGTCAAATTATTATCAATAATGCCTTGGCTAAATAAAGAAAAGTTAAAAATATATAATAAATAATCAACTCATTCCCTTAGATAGCTGCTGGCAAAAATTGTGCATTCCCTATGATAGTTATATTTTAAATCGTAGAATACTTTATCAGGGACTGCGAGCCGAATCATTTAGGGAAAATCAAAATTGCAGAATTATTTTTAATGCTAAAGCGAGAGTATTTTAAACTCATTGTAGGTTACACAATATTACCATGTAAGTTACTTTTAATACAATAATTGGGATAAATTTTTATTTGGAATATTTTAAGCCATTATTAATAGATATTTCATATTTTTATTTTTTAACATTAATGTGTTGTTTGATACTGTATATTATTGTTTGTAATTGAATCAGCTTGATAATAATTTTGCGAGATATTATTTTTATGCCTATAGAGCTATTCACTACGGTTGCAAGAAAATTAAATTATTACGATTACTTTTCAATTTAACTCAGTTTACAATCTGCTTTCTATTTAATCAATTACTATTAAGGTATTTTAAATGTATCTTTAATTACTTAGTTTATTGACTTTGACCCCCTGATTCTTACTCAGAGAGGGAATGAATAATCACTAATGTAATATATAGTACATAGTACGTATAATTAATTTAATTAAAGGTTATAAACCAACTTGGAAATTTGGATTTACGTTCCTATAGCTATTTGTATTCAACTTAGCTTATCGCTTATTTTTTCGATATTCTAGATTTTATCAAATTATCAATTTTCTCAAATGACATCAAATCAATCAATATTTTTAAAAGTTGAAGAAAACAGTTTGCGTTTAGATAGTTATCTTGCTCAAAATTTGTCAGATTTATCTCGTTCTAGAGTTCAGCAGTTGATTGAACAAGGTCGTGTCAAACTTAATGGTGACATTTGTAAATCAAAAAAAAATGCTGTTAAACAAGGGGATGCTATAACTTTAGAAATTCCCACAGCCGAACCTTTAGAATTACAACCAGAAAATATACCTTTAGATATTCTCTACGAAGACGAACAAATACTTATTTTAAATAAACCAGCAGGTTTGGTTGTTCACCCTGCTCCCGGTCATCCCAATGGAACTTTAGTTAATGCTGTTTTGGCTCATTGTCCTAATTTACCTGGAATTGGTGGAGTTCAACGTCCCGGAATCGTTCACAGACTTGATAAAGACACCACCGGAGCAATTGCGATCGCAAAAACTGAAGTGGCCCATCATAGCTTACAAGCACAGCTAAAAGCCAAAACTGCACGAAGGGAATATTTAGGTGTAGTATACGGTGCAACCAAGCAAGAATCCGGTACCATTAATTTACCCATAGGTCGTCATCCTAAAGAGCGCAAAAAAATGGCAGTTGTTCCTGTAGAAAAAGGTGGAAGAGAAGCTGTCACTCATTGGTTCATCGAAGAACGTCTTGGGAACTATACATTAATGCATTTTCAGCTAGAAACCGGACGTACCCATCAAATTCGGGTTCATAGCGCTCAAATCGGTCATCCTATCGTCGGAGATTCCGTTTATGGTTCCGGTCGTTCGGTAGGAGTGAACTTACCCGGACAAGCTTTACATGCTTGGAAACTTCAGTTAAAGCATCCCTTAACTAACAATTTAGTTGAAGTTGTTGCACCTCCTCCTCAAGTATTTTCGACTTTATTACAAGTTTTAAGACGAAGGTAAGCAGATTTATTTAAAATAGGAAATTCTAATTCTATTTATAAGCTGAATAATTGATGTTTACATAAATAAATGATTTTCAAAACATAGTATTGATTTTAATTCAAAGTAATAACTCCTGTGGTAGCAATATTTTCGCTGGATATTCTTATAACCAAGCCTTAAGCTTTAAATTTTTCTAAATAGCTATAAGTCTCATGTAATTTAATTTACATAATTTTTCAATAAAAAATCTATTTTCCAACCTATTTTTCAATAAATTTACTTATATTAAATTTTTGTGGTTTCTGTTTTTACTTATATATCCGCGCGATTTCAAAAATGTTTCTTTGTATTAATGAAAGTTTCTGAATGTAAAGCTATTTTTAGTAATATCCACTTGAAAAGCTTATACATGAACTCTTTTGCCTGATTAGACATATCTCTATTTTTGTTAATAAACTTAATAAAAAAAAAGTTCCACTAATATATACAATACGAACAAGGTTTTAAAAGTAATTACAAATCGAGCCAAAAATTAAGTCTTTCTGGACTACTTATTTGCATTAGGGAACGCCGATTCCTAGTGGTTGTAAGTGCAAAAGTTGCCAGACATGGGCTAATTTTATGCTGAAAAATTGAACTGCTTGAAACCAATTTGAAATGAATTAAAGACCTGAAATAGCTGCAATAAATTTAAGGAGATAATAAAAAATGCTTGACGCTTTTTCTAAAGTAGTTGAACAAGCTGATAAGAAAGGTGCTTATCTGGGAGAAAACGAAATCAATGGATTGTCAGCAATGGTTGCTGATAGTAACAAGCGTTTGGATATAGTTAATAGACTCAGCAGCAACGCTTCTTCAATTGTTGCTAATGCTTATCGTGGTTTAGTCGCAGAACGTCCGCAAATTTTCAACGCTGGTGGTGCTTGTTTCCATAATCGCAATCAAGCAGCTTGCATTCGCGACATGGGATTTATTCTGCGCTACGTTACTTATTCTGTACTTTCCGGAGACACAAGCGCAATGGATGACCGTTGTTTAAACGGTTTAAGAGAAACCTATCAAGCTTTAGGGACTCCTGGTGATGCTGTAGCTTCTGGAATTCAAAAAATGAAAGATGCAGCTATCCAAATTGCCAATGATTCTAACAATATTACTAAAGGTGATTGCAGCCAGTTAATGTCAGAAGTCGGAAGCTACTTTGACCGTGCTGCTTCTGCTGTAGTCTAATAGACCTTCTCTGAATTGCACTTTTTATCAGAGTCGTTTTTTGTACGAAAAAGTTTTAGTTCGGTTTTAACAACAGATACGCATTTTTCAATTTTGGATTGAACTACGAAGGATTTTAAATGACAAGAAACTTTTCGTGAATTTAGAATCCTTAAATCCCATAATTTATAAGGACAATC
>CAKZYM010001146.1 GCA_937884685.1 uncultured Calothrix sp. | reverse complement strand
GGGGAAGAATATTCGACTAAACTCCCTCCGCTCCCTCTGCTCCCTCCGCTCCCTCCGCTACCTCCGCTTCCTCCGCTTCCTCCGCTTCCTCCGCTTCCGCTCTCCTCATCCCCGTGCCAAAATTCTTCAATCTGCGGTGTTGATAATTCTTGCCATAAATCTGTGGTGGTACGCAGCACTAAAACTTCTTTACTTGCTGCTACGGCTTTACATTCTGTGGGATAATTGTTTAAACTGCCAAACCATTCTCCTTCTGATAAAGTTGCTATCGGCTTACCGACACCTTCCTCACGGAGACGAACTTTACCAGAAACGATGAAAAATTGATAACCAACTGCTTCTTGGTACCAAATTTTCTCTCCCAAACGAAAATCAAGAATATCCGATTGATTTTGCAACAGAATTTGTTGTTCTTCACTCAGCCAGGATAATGGTGGTTGTTTCCAAGCTGGGGAAGATGACGCTATTGCTTTAGGAGAGTGATTATTTGCAGCTTTTATGTCACTTGAAGTTTGACTGTCAGCTTTTGAATTTTCTCGGCTAGCCATTTCTCAAACAGTTCATTTTGTAGTGCTTGCTTAAGTTGAGTATCTTCTAATGATGCAGGTAGGAGCTGTTCTACGCGAAACAATCCATAACGTTCCTCTAGTTCTACAGGTCCTAAAATATCCCCAGGACTAGCTATATCTACAGCAGCTCGAAGTTTATCTGGCATTGTACCTCGACTCACCGGTCCCATCATGCCATTGACAATCTTGTCGTCAGAAAGGGAATATTCCCTAGCAAGCTGCTCAAAACTAGTACCTTCTTCGATTTGGGTGTGTAACTCCTCAGCTAACTCTCGATTATTAACAATAATCCGAGAAAGTACCACTCTATCCAAAAAAACTTTTCTTTCAATAAAATATTCAGCTAATTTTGGCTCTGCGACTAAACTTTTAAGTTTCTCTAATTTAAACCCAAAAGCCACTGTTGAATGAAACGTAGCATAATCGGTACCACTATTAACTAGCCAATCCTGAAACTTCTGCTGGTCGCTAAGCTGGTTTTTAAGCCGAAAATCAATGATTGCTTGCTCGGTTAAAGCAGGAGAAAGCTCTATTTCTTCTCTTACTCCTATTTCTTGCTCGATTACATCTTGACGTAGAATATCCCTAATAAACTGACCTAGTTTTCCACTAATTTGTAAGTATTGTACCGCTTGCTTTACTGAAATTAGTCGGTCATCAACAGTTAAAAACGATGAAGATTCCATAAAGTTAATACTTAGAAAAACCCTTAAAAAATATACAGTGACAATATTATCAGCAGTCGTATTCAACTGAAACTCAATAAGGATAATGCTACTTCAATGCGGAGTTATATTACAGCAAACCCGCAACAAAGCTTAAGTGAAGTCGCGTATAAATACTTACCGATTGCTTAAATTTAAACAACTTAATATTTGAGAATTAGATTTGAGAAAGCACAATCCATCTAAATATTTGTCTGCATCCAAGCAAACAGCATCGCAGTAGCAGCTCCTATCAAGGTGTTGAGAACATTAACTAATTCATTGGTTAACCACTCGAATCGGGATTGCAAAGTCGCTCCAATCACACTTTCTAAATTAGTGGCAATAAATGCTGCTAATACACACCACAGAATCCCCCAGACATCAATCAAACCAACTCCCCAGCCCAGAAATGCTAGCACCACCGAAGCGAAGATTCCAGCGAGGGTTCCTTCCAGGCTAACAGCTCCTTCAGTACCTCTGGGAACTGGTTGCAAAGTTGTAATCAAAAAAGTTCTTTTTCCGTAAGCTTTTCCAACTTCACTAGCACAGGTATCGGAAAGCTTAGTGCAGAAACTCGCGACATAACCCAAAATTAATAACGAACTCAAAAAAACCGCTTGATTCGTTCCCGACCAGTTGATAATTCCTACTCCCAAAGCACACAAAGCTGCGGTAAAAGCAGAACCCCAAACGTTTTCTGGACCTCTAGCACCGGAACGCTTTTCGGCAATTCCTTCAGCTTCTTTTTGTTCCATCCCGATGCGGGTAACAGCAGAACCAACTACAAAATAAACGCAAACTATCGCATATCCTTTCCAACCAAGCGTCCCCCAAACCAAAACACCAAGCAACCAAGCATTTAGGATTCCAGCGGTCGTAAGTAACTTTTTCGGTGCTAGCCAAACTACAGCTAAAAGCACCGCATTTAATAAAACTGCTACGACCCAGGAGTTAGAAAAATCGTATAAAGACAGCATCAGCTATTTTCCTGCATCATGTTTGATGACATCATCCGTCACATCATAAGTATTGCAATTAACCGCGCATACGCCAAGCTTGCATTCTAGTTAATTTTTAATTAATTGTTATAACCTTCCGCGCTTAGTATTCTTCTCTTCCCTACTACCTACACTCTATGACCTCTCTACGGAAAAACCGTAACAATTCAATCATATTTTGAGTGTAAACAACAACACTGTTAAAATGTCAAGAATAAATATTACATTTTTTATAAAAAGATATGATGATGGAGCTTTTAATTACTTGACTGAAAATAAAATAACTATTAATCTTAATTCCATTCCAGTTTAGAAACATTATTTTTAATAAAATTATTGCCCTTGTTTATTTAATTTAATTGTCATTTTAGGTTATACAGCAAATAACAACATATATGTAAATAAGTTCTTTATTATACTAACTGTCAGGATAATTTTTTTAACTAAGCCGAAGCATAAAATTACAAAGGATTACCTCAAATAATTAGGGTAAATATAAAGCGAATGCTTATATCAAGCGAAAATTTACTTTTACCGTAGGCTTGACATCAAAGCTGATATCTGTTGATTTATTTTACATAGTTTCCCATTTTGAGAATAACTAAAAATTACTAGTAAATATCTTTGAATGCGAAAAAACCTGTAGGCTAAAATCGCATTATAATTTTCATTATAAAAATAAAAAGAGGAATATTTTCTACAGATAAACAATTTTATAAATTCAAAGTTTTTATGAAGATTAAGTAAAATTATTGTAGGTTTAAGGTTAAAGTAAACACACAGTCTCTTTTTTTACATTAAAAAGGAGTACTTATGGATATTAGGTAAATAAACATAATTCTTTTAGGTTAGAAAAATATGTCAGAAAGTGTCCGAAAAGGATTATTAGATTCCGCAAAACAATTACGTATAAATACGAATGAATTTATTGTTAATAATACATTATTTGATTCTGAAGCAAATGATTTGTATAGTTTCAACCTGAAAGGACGCAGCAGTTTTAATCTTAGTCTCGATGGTTTGAGTGCAGACGCAGATGTAAAGCTGTTTCAGGATAAAAATGCTAATGAGAAATTTGATAAAGGTGAAAGAATTCTCTATTCCAATAATGGAGGTAATTTAGCTGAATCTATCAGTACCGATTTAGCCGCTGGTGATTACTATATTGAGGTTTATTCTTACGACAAGATTGAAACTAATTACCGTTTAACTACTTCAGCAGCTCCCTTTGACAGTGCGGGAAATTCTCTCAATAATGCTCGTCAAATTGCTGTTGATTCTCAAACAAAGAGTATTAGCGATTGGGTGGGAAAAGCAGACTCCCAGGATTATTACAGGTTCAATATTGCCAAGACAAGTGACTTTCAAGTTGTAGTTGACGGTTTGAGTGCTGATGCTGATTTACGGTTGCTCTCGGGAAAAGGAAATATTCTGCGTAGCTCCCTCAGAAGTGGTACTAGTTCCGAATCAATTACTCAAACTTTAGAAGCTGGAGATTATTATCTAAAACTGTTTTCCTACAACGACAGCGAGACTTACTACAACCTCAAAATCTCAGCATCTCCAACACCGGAAATTATTTCAGATTTTTCAGATAATACTCAACCAATTCCCACATCTGCTTCCGACAGGGGAGGAAATTCACGAGCAAATCAATCCGGAGCAAACGCAAACTCTGCGACTCCCCAATCAGCAGGAAATACTCGCAGTCAAGCTGGTACTTTAAGAGCGGATACTTTTACATTCCAATCAGGTTATAGTCGGACAGTTTTTTCCGGTAACGGTAACGTTGACTATGGTAGTGGAGCGCGGGATTTAATTGATTTATCTGGTTTTGCTTCTAATTCGGTTTCCTTAAACTATGCTAGTAGCCCAAATGGTGGTGTAGCTTATAATCCGGGGAATGGAACCCGAATATTTGATGCATTAAGCTTTGGTGATGGTAGTCAGATTTTGTTTGAAGGTATTGAACGAATAAAATTTGCCGATACTGCTATCGATTTATCGGTAACAACCAATGACCCTGAATTTAATAACCAGTGGAATTTACACATGATGGGTGTTCACAATGCTTGGCGTTTTACTACTGGTACAGATAATGTCATGATTGGTATCCAAGATACTGGTTTGGGTATTGATAGTAATGAAAAGATTCATCCCGATTTACGTCAAACTGATTTTGTTGGTAACAACTATCTCGATGAATGGGGTAATTTTTCTCACGGAACTTCAGTACAGGGAAGCATTGCAGCGAAAAGCAATAACGGAAGAGGAGGAGCCGGTATAAACTGGAACTCTGATTTGATGCATATCGATATTGTGGGTGATAATCCTTTAGATTACAACTTCGTCACTGCAACACAAGCAATGATAGACAAAGCCAACGCTGAAGGTAAGCGTTTGGTAGTTAATATCAGTTTGGCTGGTGGTTCTTCAGCAGAGTTTGCAGAATTAGTTGCAGCGAATCAAGATAAAGCTTTATTTGTAATTGCTTCTGGTAATCATAATAAAAACAGTATTTCCAGCCCCGCAGATTTAGCCAAAACATACAGTAACGTAATAGCT
>CAKZYM010001145.1 GCA_937884685.1 uncultured Calothrix sp. | reverse complement strand
ATTCCCAATTCTTCCAATACCTGAGATACAGCTTGTGCTTGTCCAGTCTGTCCATGTTGAGAAAATATTTCTAAAGCTTGTTGATAATAGTCACGCGCTTTTAAAATATTCTGCTGATTTCCAGCTTCTGGTCGGCGGAGTTTATCTGGTAGGTTTATCAAAGCATTGGCTTTATTTGCGATGGTATTAGCGTATTCGATAGGAGTGTTTCTGGGATTACGCACTTTCAAAGCTTCGTCATAAGCTATTACAGCCCGCGAATTGTTCTCGAAGGGATGAGAAGAAGGTAAATATTGCAATGCATTTCCTAAATTGTTCTGTAACATTGCATATTCTCTCGGATGTTCGATGAGGTTAATTCGTCTTAAGGCTACCTCGAATGACTGCACCGCTAAGCCTTCAAATAAGTATTGCTGCTGGGAACCGGAAGACATTGAGAGGTAAGCAATAGCAATATTGTTGTGTAATATTGCATATTCTTGTGGATAGCTATCGGCATTAAGAACCTGTAATGCTTCCTGATACAGTTGAATGCTATCGGTCATCCGAGCCATGTTAGATGATGCTAAGGATTGCAGCACTAAACCCAGATTCATCTTTGCTTCTGCTGTCTCTTCTATCGACCCTGATTCTTGCAGTATCGGTAGCGCTTGTTCGTATGCAGTTTTTGCTTGTAAAAGCAACTCTACATTTTCTTCTGGAACAGCTTGTAATGCACTACCTTTACCAACTTTGGCACGAGCTTGATACAGGGGAAAATCTTCACTACATAACTCTTGGGCTTTATCGTACAGAAAAATAGCATTATATAAATCTTGAGCAGTTTTAGGCTTTTTGACAAAACCTTGTGCTACCTCAATCAGCATCTCTATTTTTTCTTGTACTGTAGCGGTTGTGTCAGCAATTGCTGACATTGCTGCTTTTACAGCAGAATCCGTGATGCTATTATTCATTACCATCTATATTCCGCAAATGGACTATATATAGACGCTTGTATGCTGCATCTATTTATGAGTCTTACTTCAATCTTTCAATACAATAATGTATTAAGCAGGAAAATCTATAAGGTTGGATGGTAGATAACCTTGTTACCGCAATTTTAAGTAATTGTTCAAAAATTTAGTACCCGATTAATTATATTATATTCCTTTGTCGGGAATATAAACAAGAAAAAATTGAACATTTTAAATCGTATATTTCTATTTATTCTTGATAATTAGTAAAATATTAATGGTTAATTAAATAACGTCAAGCTATCATTATTTTAATCAAATAATATGCATTTTAATCTATATGAAAGCATGATTGTATGAGAATTTAGTTGTTTATTATAGATTTCATACATATTTTATAAAATTAATTTCAAGTAAAAATAATCAGGATATTTGAATAATCTATTGTATTTACGAACTATAAAAGTATTGCAAAATACTTGTATTTAAACGTTAATAAAAAAAAGTAGCAATAGACAATAAAAATTTATGTAAACATAAGAACAGCGAAATATAAAACTGATTGATATTAAAAAGAGAGAGAATAACTGAAAGCTTGAATTTTAAAGGTCAAAGCTTAAAAACTTTCATATTACTGATAGATGGCTAATTTATTATGGTTACAAGGTGGTGCTTGCAGCGGTAACACCATGTCATTTCTAAACGCTGAAGAACCTACAGCAGTTGATTTAGTAACTGACTTCGGGGTTAACATGCTATGGCACCCATCTTTAGGATTGGAGTTGGGTAACGAATTACAGACGATGTTGTGGGAATGTCTTTTAGGTAAAAAACCTCTGGACATTCTCGTGTTTGAAGGTACTGTAATTAATGGCCCCAACGGTACTGGGGAATGGAACCGTTTTGCAGACCGTCCGATGAAAGATTGGTTAAGCGATTTAGCTCATGTCGCCAATTTTGTAGTAGCAGTGGGGGATTGTGCTTGCTGGGGAGGGATTCCCTCAATGGCTCCAAATCCCAGCGAATCCATCGGACTACAATATCTGAGAAAAGAAGAAGGTGGATTTCTAGGTAAAGACTTTCGTTCAAAGTCAGGTTTACCCGTAATTAATATTCCTGGCTGCCCAGCTCACCCTGATTGGATAACTCAAATTTTGGTTGCTATTTCTACTGGAAGAATCGGCGATATTGTTCTCGATGATTTGCATCGTCCCCAAACCTTCTTTAATACATTTACGCAAACTGGTTGTACTAGAAATATCCACTTTGCTTACAAAGCATCCACAACAGAATTTGCTCAACGTAAAGGATGCTTATTCTACGATATCGGGTGTCGCGGTCCCATGACTCACTCTTCCTGCAATCGCATCTTGTGGAATAGAGTCTCATCAAAAACCCG
>CAKZYM010001144.1 GCA_937884685.1 uncultured Calothrix sp. | reverse complement strand
CAGTGAGCAGTGAGCATCTTTCACAATTTTTAACACCACCTTGGAATAAATTCCAAGGCTAATAGATAAAGTCTTCTAAAGAAGACTAGGTATGGCTTTTAGTGCGTTTTAACGTACTTTGTATATGAGCCTCGGAATTCCCAACCGAGGCGGGTATTCGGGCTTAATAAGAATGGTGCTGTTCGGTTAGATAAATCAGACTGGGTAGAGCTTGTAGTGTGTTTTAACCTACTTTTTACAGCACCTTGCAGGTTGCAGGAGGTACATAAAAATTTTATAACACTCTTGTGGTACGGGCATCCCTGCCCGTTAGAATGTACTGTTCACTGATAACTGCTCACTGTTCACTGATAACTGATAACTGATAACTGATAACTGTTAAGAAAAAACTTGTAGAGCGAAGGAAATTAAAGATAAAAATGTCATAAAACCAACTGCGTCTAATGTTGTGGTCATTAAGGGGCCGCTAATCAAAGCCGGGTCTAGATTTAAGCGTTTTAATCCCATTGGTAATACTGTCCCTAGAGTTACGGCTATCAATACATTTACAGCCATCACGCTTCCAGCAACAAAAGATACCCAACGCTCATCCGGTGGCGACCACATCATTGATAAAGTTGTTAAAGCTAAACCCAATCCGATAGCGGTTCCTAAACCTGCTGTTAATTCTTTTCGCAGTAAAGTTAAAGTGTCTTTTGGAGTTACTTCTCCTAATCCCAATCCCCGTACTGTTACTGACAACACCTGAAAAGCGACATTACCGCTACTGTTAGCCAAAATAGGCATAATTATTGCTAAAACTGGCACTATTTTTATCACTTCTTGAAAAGGTGCGATAGCGCTAGCAGCTGCAATATACAAACCGATATTTCCTAACAACCAAGGTAAACGTTTGCGGAGGGTTACTTTAGGAGAACATAAAGCAGTTTCATCACCCCCGCTAACTCCTGCGAGCTTCTGAATATCTTCGGTAGCTTCTTCGTCAATAATATCTACTACGTCATCAATCGTGACAATACCTACAAGCCTATCTTCTTTATCAACTACAGGTAAAGCGATTAAATCATAGCGCTTCATAATTTGCGCTACTTCTCGCTGAGGAGTATCTGTAGTAATTCTAATTACTTTAGCTGCTGCAATATCTCTGAGTGAAGCTTCTGGATAGGAAAACAGCAACTGTCGTAAAGAAACAACGCTAACTAACTTGCGGTTGCTATCTGTAACGTAAGCATAATAAATAGTTTCCTTGTCTTTATCTTGACAGCGGATTTTATTCAGAACTTCTCTAACAGTTAATCCTTCCTGCAATCGCACGTATTGGGTAGTCATTACCCTTCCAGCTGTACCTTCTGGATAACCGAGAATCGTTGCAGTTATTTGTCTTTGTTCGGGACTCAGCGAGCGTAATAAACGTTTGACAACTTTAGCAGGTAGTTCGTCGAATAATTCTGCACGCTCGTCAGGACTCATCGCTTCTAATATTTGCGCTACCTGTATGTCATGCAGAGAATTTATTAATTGCTCCTGAACTTCAGGAGGTAAATATTCAAATACATTAATAGCTCTATTTTTATTAAGTAAACGAAACGCGATCGCACGTTGTTTTCTGGATAAATTTGCGATGTATTCTCCAACATCAACGGCTGGTAAATGGTTTAAATCCCATTTGAGTTCATTTAAATCTGAAACACCGAAGTTAGCAATGTTGATTGCACAATAATTGCGAACATCTTGAATAAGCATATTTCCTCCTTTTATCTCCCCCGCGCTGAGAGATAAACTCTCTTTGCTTAGGGGAGGATGGTACTACCGTCGTCCGGACTTTTGTCCATAAATTTTTAAAAAATCAACATCGATTACCCGTATAGGCATCGCTAAGTCATAATACTAACCCGGAACTGTATAATCCGGTAGATGCTGAGCTTCAGTATTATTTTTATGTGATATTACGCACTACTGAATATCTCTAAGCCCCAATTTTCATTTCAATAGAGTAGATTTTACTACTCTCAATATCTATGTCAAGGTAATAT
>CAKZYM010001143.1 GCA_937884685.1 uncultured Calothrix sp. | reverse complement strand
TAATATTTTTGAGTTGACCAAACACCAGAGTTCGGACAACACAAAATATAATTCCGAAAATCAACAGCAAACCACCTGCATAGATATAAGTTGAACTCAAACCAAACTTGAGACTAACTGGTTGAGCAACAATTGGTGAGAGAAATAGTCCTAAAAATAAAGCAGTTGAAAGTCCACCTATAGCACGTCCTCTGATTGCATCTGGTACGACAGCAGATATCCAAACTGTCATATTCGGAATTAAAAGTCCCAGACCCAGACCAGAAATAGCTAAACCAAATAACACGAAATTGTAGCTATTAACTGAACCGATGATGCAGCACCCAGTACCAAGTAATCCGAAAATAATCGGTAAAATACTGACAAAATCTAATTTAGTGCGGAGTCTACCGTAAAATAACGAAGCTGTAACGCTAAATAAGTTACAGCAAGCAACCGCATTCCCAATTTGTTGCGGAGTCGCATCGATTAGTCCCCGTAAATAAAATGGAAGCTGTACGGGAATTAAATAAAAAATTATTTGAGTAAAGGTTGTAATTCCAAAAATTATTAATAACAAGCCAATAGGAATCTTAGAATCACTAACTTGATTGTTAACAGTGATTTTTTTCTTTATTTGAATGCGATTCGGTTCGTAGATAGAAAAAATAACTAACGGTATTAACAGCCAAGAAAATAGATAAACTAAAAACGAATAACGCCAATTAATAGTCGCTAGCGCACCAGATAAAGGTAAAAAAATAACTCCTGCTAAACCCATAAAAGCTGCTTGTAAACCCATAAAATTTGAGCGAGCAGCACCTATATAATAATCTGCTATCAAAGTAGTAGAACTAACTATGATGCAAGCAACCGATAAACCTAAGAATGCACGTCCGATAAGAATGCTAGATAAATCATTTAGTATAAATCCCGATGCTCCTGCAAAACCATAAAAAACAACTCCTGCTAACAATAGTGGCTTGCGTCCAAATCTATCGATAATAATCCCAGAAATTGGCGAACCAATCACAATAAATAAAGCAGGAAGGGTGATAACTAAGCGAATTAATATTTCTATATTGACCGTATTCAAGTCCTGAGAGAAATAATTTTCCATGACTGGTAAAGATGGAGAAACAGCGATACCTGACATCACCGTTAAAGTACCAGCAAACAGCAATACAGCTTTGCAAGCAAGTGATTTGAAGCTATTTTGATTCATGTTTAGATGTAGTAACTAGGATGTGACTCGTAAACTAGATAAACAAGGAATTTTATTCACAAAATTTTTGAATTCTTAGTTTGGTTAATAGCTTCTTTCAAAAAGTCAGGAGCATTTTTAACTCCACCAGTCCCAGTTTTTTTACCCTCGAAAACTTGAGGAATATGTTTCGCAACAGCGCAAAGGTGTTTTTTTCTGAAATTAGCCATTGCATTAAGAATTTCATTCAAAACCTCCACGAAATCTTCTTTAAGAGGCTCATTACTATTTTTAAGCTTACTAATCATAGTTTGGCCGTTCAAGATTCGCCATTTCTTCGCTTTTTCATACATCGCGATATTAGTCATACCAGTTACCTCTGTTTGAGGTAGTAATTCTTCTTTAAACCTAACTTCTGCTATCTCTACACGGAGTAGCTGATCCAAGGTGGGGAAAAGTGCAGAATAAGCCCCACTAGCACCAGGAAAACCTCGTGTAGGATGTTTTGTAAAGTAACGACGAAAAATACTGTATTCCGGTGCGGACATTCTACTTATCAATCCCAGCATTTGTTCAACAGCAGCTTTCATATTTGGGAGTAAAGTTCTTAGCTGTCTCAAAATTTTTTGGTCAAATTTTTTTTCTCTTGAAATTTCTAGTAGGAAATTAATTAAAGGAGACAGTTTAGCTTCTACGCTCTTATGTGACTCATAGAATAACTTTTCATGTTCTCCAGTCTCCTGTGAGGAGAACAGACGTAAATCTTGACTCGGATTGACAAGAACTATTAACTCATATGTCAACATTGGTAATACACAAAAATGATTAGCATATGTGTCAGTTAAAGAGATTAGACTCTCTGGAATTTCTAAATCATTGGCATAAAAAGCAGCTTCCAAAAACGTTAAATCGAGTAGAGAAAGTACATTATCCGAAATTGCTTGATTTTCAATTATTTTAGTTAGTTTCTCAGTTGTTCTAATCAAAGAAATTTGCGCTTTATCAGAATCAATCTCGTTCAAGACTATAGGTAATTCTTCAACAACAAAATCACTTAATATACTTAAAGGACGGGTTGTCCTGATTACACTACTAGACATTAATCTTTCTCCTGAGAATCTACGTTAGCTTCTAAAGTCCGAAAATCGCTAGCTGTCAATTTATTCTCTATATATATAAAATTCACGAAAAGCAACTTATCCACTTACAGAAAATTACTTTTCCTCTTAAATCTTGAAAACCTTTTATAAGAAAGCTTTTCAGTAAATTTAAAATTATTATTTAACAGCAAACACACAATAGCGCTAGAGTCTACTAAATCGTAAAAAAATAAATAAATTAGATTACTCACAAACCGTAGGGAGACAAATACAGTTGTAGAGACCTAGCACTGCTACGTCTCCCTGCAATTTCCGCGACAACAAAGAAAATCTAAAATAGTATTACCTTAAAGAAATAGAAACAATACATTACTAGATAACTATGCAATCAGAGTATCGGCAGCGACGGGATACATTAATGTCAAAAATCGGCAACGGTACGGCAATTTTTCGCAGTGCCCCTATGGC
>CAKZYM010001142.1 GCA_937884685.1 uncultured Calothrix sp. | reverse complement strand
CCCTCTTTCCCCTCTAGAGGGGAAAGAGGGGGTAGAAAAAGGGAATTTAACTTGAAACTTTGACCTTTGACCTTTAACCTTTAACCTATAAAAATATAACTGCTCACTGCTAACTGTTCACTGTTCACTGCTCACTGTTCACTGATGATTGATGGTTGGTTGGAAATCGGAAAAATTGTTGCACCCCAAGGAATGAAGGGTGAGCTACGGGTTTATCCGAGTACGGATTTTCCCGAACGTTTTGAGGTTGCTGGGTTACGTTGGCTTTTGCGTCCGAATGCTACGGAACCGGAAGAGGTGGAGTTGGTTAAGGGTCGTTTTCTTGAAGGTAAAAATCTGTATGTGATTCAGCTAGCTGGTGTGAAATATCGCGATGAAGCTGAGGAGTTACGCGGTTGTAAGTTGCTTGTTCCTGAAAATGACCGTCCTCAGTTGGGTGAAGATGAATATCATTTAATGGATTTGGTGGGTTTACCTGTTTTTATGCAGGATGATGGAAAATTGATTGGGACTGTGGTGGATTTGATTAATGCTGGTAATGATTTGTTAGAGGTTCGCTTGAGAGAAGAGGAGGATATGGAGAAAGATTCTAAGAACAAAAATCCTAAGAATGTTTTAATTCCTTTTGTGAAAGCTATTGTTCCGGTGGTAGATTTGGAAGCTAGTCGAATTGAAATTACTCCACCAGATGGACTATTAAATATTAATTAATTCTATATATCTAGTTATCGTTAATTATTGATTTCATTCGCAATAAATACGATGGCTCTTTTTCTGTATCTAAATCCATAGTCCGCTAATTGAAAATTTTTTATTTTATAACATATTTATTTTTTAAATTATTCTGCACTTAGTAGCCGCATTAATAGTCGTTTTAAGAAAGTGGGGATTAAAAAGCAGGGAGCAGAGAAAAGGATAATGATAGCAATAAAAAGAAGTCTAGAAAATTAAAAAATATTGACTAGTAAGTATTTTATTTTTTATATTCATAGTTAATAACACTATGCAAGGCGTTACTGAATTAAAGTATGTTAGCGAAGCGTGACTTCATGTTCGTATTATATTTATATACGTTTTATAAAAAACATGAAACCTTTGTGGAGAAGTAATACTGTTACGTCTCATACGATATCAAATCATAGTTTTATATTGTTAAAAGGCTAATACAGAATTTATAAACGCAAGTTCAGGTTAAACTTGGGTTAAATTTAGTCTGCTAAGTAAATCTTGTGTTAAAGTCCACAAAAAACGATTCAACTTTATTTGATATATTATAAATTACTATAATATTTTGCATTCGCTTTTGTTAGACAGCGTATAACAAAATCAGCCGCAAAGCGACATAATCAGTCTTCTTGAAAATATTCAACAAGAATAAGCTAATACTTTTATAATTATAAATAAAATCAATCCAAAGTAAGAAAAAACTACTTATTTAGATATAAGTAATCCAGAAAAAAATACGTTTATATAAATGTAATATTCGACAATAATATTTGCATTAAGGGGTTCTATATGACCGTTTCTTCTCGTCCTCAAACAAAATCATTACAGGATAATGAATTGCGAAAGATAAATGCCTATTGGAATGCAGCCAATTATCTTTCTGTTGGACAAATATATTTATTAGATAATCCTTTACTTAAACAACCCCTAAAATTAGAACATGTTAAACCCAGACTTTTGGGACACTGGGGAACTACCCCTGGTTTGAATTTTATTTATGTCCATCTCAATCGGGTAATTAAAAGAGATGATTTGAACATCATTTATATTGCAGGTCCGGGACATGGTGGTCCCGGTTTGGTTGCTAATACCTATCTTGAAGGGACTTACAGCGAATATTATCCCAATATTTCTCAAGATGCTGAGGGAATCAAAAAACTCTTCAAACAATTTTCTTTCCCCGGTGGAATACCCAGTCACGTAGCACCGGAAACTCCGGGGAGCATTCATGAAGGTGGAGAGCTTGGTTATTCTGTTTCCCACGCTTACGGTGCTGCTTTTGATAATCCAGATTTGATTGTTGCTTGTGTTGTTGGTGATGGTGAAGCGGAAACTGGTTCTTTAGCAGCAAGTTGGCATTCTAACAAGTTTCTTAATCCAATTCGTGATGGTGCTGTATTACCGATTTTGCACCTCAATGGTTATAAGATTGCCAACCCTACACTTCTAGCTCGGATGAGTCATGAGGAATTGCAGAAACTATTTGAGGGTTATGGTTACAAACCTTATTTTGTTGAAGGTTCCGAACCAGAATCTATGCATCAGTTGATGGCTGCAACCCTAGATACCGCACTCCATGAAATTCGCGAAATTCAGCAAGATGCGCGTCAAAATGGCTTTAAAGTGCGTCCGCAATGGCCGATGATTATTCTGAGGAGTCCTAAAGGCTGGACTGGACCCAAAGAAGTTGATGGGAAAAAGACCGAAGATTATTGGAGGTCTCACCAGGTGCCGTTATCAAATATGGCAGCCGAACCGGCTCATGTCAAGCTTCTGGAAGACTGGATGAAAAGTTATAAACCAGAAGAATTATTTGATGAAAACGGGAAATTAATTCCTGAATTAGCCGAACTCGCACCGGAAGGAAATCGTCGTATGGGTGACAATCCCCACGCAAACGGCGGTATTTTGCTGCGAGATTTAAAAATGCCCGATTTCCGCGACTATGCAATAGCAGTCGAACCGGGAAAAACCATTGACGAAGCAACCCGCGTTATGGGTAAATTGCTGCGGGATGTAATGAAACTGAATTTAGATACTCAAAACTTCCGTTTATTTGGGCCAGACGAAACCGCATCCAACCGACTTGCTGACGTACTAGATGTGACGCAAAGAACTTGGGTCGCAGAGACTTTAGAATACGACGACCACCTCGCAACAGATGGTCGGGTGATGGAAATACTCAGCGAACATACTTGTCAGGGATGGTTAGAAGGATACTTATTGACAGGTCGTCACGGATTATTTTCCTGTTATGAAGCCTTTATTCATATCATCGATTCCATGTTCAACCAGCACGCAAAATGGTTGAAAACCACTCGTCATATACCTTGGCGCAGACCGGTTGCTTCACTCACATATTTACTAACATCTCACGTATGGAGACAAGACCACAACGGCTTTAGCCATCAAGATCCCGGCTTTATCGACCACGTTGTAAACAAGAAAGCTGAGGTCGTCAGAGTATATTTACCACCCGATGCTAATTGTCTGCTATCGGTAACAGACCATTGTTTGAGAAGCCGTCATTACGTTAACGTGATTGTAGCGGGTAAACAACCTTCATTGCAGTTTCTGAACATGGATGAAGCAATCAAACACTGTACCACAGGTATTGGTATTTGGGGTTGGGCTTCTAACGACCAAGGGAGCGAACCAGATGTAGTTATGGCTTGTGCTGGAGACACTCCTACCTTAGAAGCCTTAGCAGCAGTCGATATATTGCGGAAGAATTTTCCAGAATTGAAAATCAGGGTAGTAAATGTAGTTGACTTGATGACCTTGCAACCGGAAAACGAACACCCTCACGGCTTGAGCGACAAAGATTTTGACAGTATTTTCACCACCGACAAACCAATCATTTTTGCCTTCCACGGTTATCCTTGGTTGATTCATCGTCTAACATACCGTCGCACAAATCACAAAAATCTCCACGTCCGAGGTTACAAAGAAGAAGGAACTACCACCACACCTTTTGATATGGTGGTAATGAACGAACTAGACCGCTTTAATTTAGCTGACGATGTAATTGATAGAGTTCCTCACCTAAGATACAAAGCGGCCCACGTCAAACAGATGTTGCACGAGAAATTGATTGAACACAAGCAATACGTCCGCGAACACGGCGAAGATATGCCAGAAATTCGTGATTGGAAGTGGGAATATTAAATTAGGTAATGGGTAATGGGTAATGGGTTATGGGTAATGGGTAAGAGTTAAGAGTTAGGAGTTAGGAGTTAAGAGTTAGGAGTTAGGAGTTAGGAGTTA
>CAKZYM010001141.1 GCA_937884685.1 uncultured Calothrix sp. | reverse complement strand
TAAAGCAAGAGTACGTAAAGCACCTAGAAGTGTTTTGAAGATGCATTTAGCGTAGTTAGTAATTAGTTGTTAGTGAATAGTTGTTAGTTTCAATTTCACATGGACTAACAAGTTTTACAGCACAACTCTAATCGAATTAATTGAAATATTAAAAGGATTTTAGTTATTGATAGCACTAACAATTAACCACCATCCACAACCGTAATACTGGCGAGATTCAATACTCACTTATTTACTATGTAATGATTTACGTGTTACGTGAATCAAAGGCTCAAACCATTATTATTACGTCGATAAATTAAAAACAGAGACTTAAAGAGCCTCAAAACCCTTCCAGCTTCACTTTCAGGTTGCGATACAGGAAATATCAAGCCTCGCGATCGCAACTTGAGTAAATGTATTAAAATCCGCTTAGCGCAACATCTTACAGATGATTCATGGCGCTAAAGGGATACGAAATTTATCTGTATTTTTTGCAAGTATTTTTTACTTATACTTCTTCACTATTCACAGTCTGAACGCTACCAAACCCAAAACTCAAAGCAAATAACGAAGCGATAAAAGATGAATTTACAGCATCTTGCAAGTAAATGAGGTACACCATAAATTATAAAAGTCTTGTGGGGTGGACATCCCTGTCCGCCCAAATGTACCTTACAAAGATAAAATATGCTGTATATTTTAAGATTTTAGAATGAAAACTGGAGATAGCTTCCCCTAAATATTTGATTAATTATGAATACCTAAGTAAATACCTATGGGTTACTATTTAATCTGTTTTATCAGAAGAGTTATTTCTGAATTCAACTGAATTAGTAGAAGACGGTACTGCTAAATTGTTTGAACAACTAGAATTAGTTAGCTTTGCAATATCTCTTACTCTAAAAAATTTTCCGAGTTCCGAAGAACCTTCCCCAATGCTAGATTGTGCATCAACTTCAGAAAGTGTAATTTCACCAACTTTTTCAGTTTTAAAACGAAGTATACGTCCAGTGGCTGGATCTTTGACCGGTTGAGGAAAACGTTCAATCGAGAAAATCATACCCTTACAATATCCATGTAATGCACCTTTATTCAAGATCACCTGATTTGTATTGTTATCAACATCAGCAATCAAAGTAGGTTTTCTTACCAAGCAAGCTAATTCATCGGAACGAGTATTTAATTGACCAGAAATTTGTTTAATCGAATCTTCAACTGCTAGCGCAAGCAGCTTTTGAAGAATATTATCACTATCAGAGGATAGAATAGTTTGTGATTCTTCGTTACTATTGATTGAAAACTGAATAGTCGAGCCTCTTGTTCTTGAAGTCCAGCTATTGTTATTAATGTCAAAATCCCCATTTATGTTATTAGTTATATTTACATTAATACTGGGAACGATAATATTAGTATATGTCTTGCTTCCTCGACCTTTACCTTCAGTAGGAAGTACAACTTCACCCGTATTAGTATCTAACACTAAAAAATTTAATTGGACTTGAACTTCATTATCCTTTTTTATTTTACCAAACCCTAAAAAATTTTTACCTCGTTCTCCATTAAAATATAAATAATTTATAGTTCCAACTAAAACTGCTTCAACTCCATATTTATGACGAAGATTACGTAAGTCTTCGAGACTAATAGACTTTTGAGATATGGGATAATTTCCACCTTTTTGACGTTGAAGACTTTTAGGGCTAATTTGATTCCAATTAACTATACTAAAATTATTGTTTTTAGCTAGCTCATTTGCCAGTATCTTCCCAACTCCTCTAAATACATATTTTTCTGGACTGTATTGGTCTGAGATGTTGGTAGGGGTAATAATATCAATATCAAATACAGCAATTCTTACCTTTCTCTCGGCTCCTTCGTTTAAATGAAATAGAGATTTATGCTGCTGACAAAAAGTGAGCCTTTTTACATCTTCAGCGGAGACAGATTCGACAAGACTAATTCCAAAAATAAAAGCAAATAACGAAGCGAAAATATAGCAAGTAATGCGACGAGCAAAATAGTAATTCATCATTTTCCTTAATGAGTGAACTTTGGGTAAGCAGAAAATTTGGTAGCCCAAACTTCAAATCGAAAGATGCATTCAAATTAACTAAGTGGCACGAATTGGAGTTACTTAGCTGCAATATGATACGTTTGGTTAAAATAATTCTCTTTTACCAAAAAAGATTCATAAAATTACGAGTAAAAATTATTAAATACTGGTTTATAAGCTTGATTATCCAATTATTTAGTCCCAATTAACTATCTGCAATTAACTAAATAATTACGAATATTTACTAAATATTAAGTAATAAGATGTACATAGACCCAAATAATATCGAAAATTTATGATTAAATGTAAAGTAAAAAACATAAAGGAAAGTCTTGCTTAAACAACAAACCATAATTAGAAAGCAAATGTATCAATAGCCATCCTCGTCGCTAATTACCTCTAAAATAGAAAGCTGTATATTAATTTATAATTTTTCAAATTATTAACGTGCTAGTTTCTGATTTACCAACAATCAATATCCTCAAGCAAGCAACCAACCCAGCTTGGGTAGAATTAGCAATATCCAATCTAGATGTAATATTACTCGACCATTCCCAATGCGAGCGTAAAGCAGCATCAGCAGCAATTAACTTTATGTTTCGCTATCCTTCCAACGCCAAAATGGTCAAGGAATTAACTAAAATTGCCAAAGAGGAATTAGAACATTTCGAGCAAGTTAATCAGTGGTTAGATAAACGAGGTATCTCTTTACGTCCAGTGACCCCACCTCCCTACGGTGCAAAACTAAAAGCTCAAGTACGTCCTAATGAACCCAATAGATTTTTAGATTCCCTACTCGTCAGTGCTTTAATTGAAGCTCGCAGTCACGAACGTTTGGGATTATTAGCAGCACATTGTCCTGAACCAGATTTAGCTAAATTTTATCAAGGTTTAATGGCATCAGAAGCAAGACACTATGGTATTTACTGGGTGCTTGCAGATACCTATTATGACCGTGAAATTGTCATGCAGAGATTGGATGAATTATCAATTGCCGAAAGTGAAATACTTGCGACCCTTTATCATGAGCCAAGGATTCACAGTTAACAGGGAATTGAGGATGGGGAATGGGGCATTGGGCATGGGGCATGGCAAAATGATAGGAAGGAAATTGGTAATTATTAACTCCTAACTCCTAACTCCTCACTGGTAACTCCCAATCCAAAATATAAAATCCAAAATCCAAAATGGTCAGTCTTTATTTTCGAGATTTTTTGATTCGTCAATGGAAACCAAGCGACCGTAATCTTGCAGCTGAGGTGATTCGCTCTGTATTATCTGAGTACGGTTTGGGCTGGGAACCGAATGGTGCCGATAAAGATGTGTTAGAAGTTGAAAATTTTTACTTAGGAAAAGGTGGCGATTTTTGGGTAATTGAATACCAGGGAGAAACAGTAGGTACGTGCGCTTACTATCCCATCGAACGCGGTAATAATGCTGTAGAGATACGCAAAATGTATTTATTACCTAAAGCTAGAGGTTTTGGCTTGGGGAAATATTTGCTACAACAGTTGGAAGCAGCAATTAGTTGTCGTGGTTTCAAACAAATTTGGATTGAAACTGCTAGCGTTTTGAGTGAAGCTGTCAAACTTTACGAAAACAACGGTTACAAACCAGCAACAGGTGTAGAAACAGAACGCTGCGACCGAGTTTACTTTAAAGAGTTAGGAGTTAAGAGTTAGGAGTAAATAATTACCAATTACCAATTCCCAACTACCTTCACATCATTTTGCCATGCCCAATGCCCCATCCCCAATTCCCAAACTATAAAAATGCAAATTTGGAAAAACCTTCTTAACCTTTTTTTACAATCAAATTGTCCTTTATGTCAGCGTCCTGCTTCCCAAGAGTTTTGTGAATATTGCCATAAACAGTTGCAGAAGTGTCGTTTAACTGACTCGAATTGCGATAAAGACGACGTATCAGTAATTGCTTGGGGTGCTTATGGTGGAGCTATAAAACGTGCAATTGCTGCGATGAAATACGACAATCATCCAGAAATTGCTCGTCCTTTAGGTGAATGGTTGGGAGAAGTATGGCTACAAAATTATGGAACTGAAGATTCTTTTGTAGTAGTTCCGATTCCAATGCATCCAGAAAAAGAGAAACAAAGAGGTTTCAACCAAGCAGCACTAATTGCCAAAAGTTTTTGTCAAACAACTGGGCTAAAATTAAAGATAAACGGATTACAAAGGGTAAGAAAAACTGAAGCACTATTTGGATTATCACCAACCGAACGAAAAGAAACTTTAGTTGAGGCTTTTGATATAGGAAAAGATTTTCGTAAGCATCCAAATTTACCCGTAATTTTAGTTGACGACATCTATACAACCGGTGCTACCGTAAAGTCTGCTATAGAAACTTTAAATAAAAGTAAAATAATTGTCTCTGGAGTTGCAGCAGTCGCTGTTCCCCGTAAGTCAAACTATAAAAACAATTCATAGCAAGTAAGCCTAATAAAAATTATAATTAACCAACTTAAGATTATTTTTACAGGAAAACTACATATAACCATGAGTAAGTCTAAAGCACTGGGTTTAGGAAAATTTGGGTTTATTCCTGCGACATTATTAGTATTGGGGATAAATACAACAACAGCTTTTGCTCAAACAAATAAACAAGCGAATAAATTTTACAATCCCATACCTTTACCTAGCACTTACGAAGTTTCGGATGCGCTCTCCGTTAATGATATTCCTACAGGACAAGGTGGGTTTGCTCGGGATTATACGGTGAAGTTAGCCAAAGGTGATAATTTAGCAATTGACCTCTCTTCAGATAGCTTTGACAGTATTATCACATTGCTTGGTCCCGACGGTTCCACAATCGCAGAAAATGACGATGGTCCCGACGGTAGCAGCAATTCTCTACTTTTCACCCGTGTCACCAAAGCCGGAACTTATATTGTTCGGGTTCGTTCCTTCGGAGAAACTGGAATCGGTAGTTTCAAATTGAAAGTAACCCGGTTAAAACCGGTTAAATAGTTAGGAATTAGGAGTTAGGAGTTAGGAGTTAGGAGTTAGGAGTTAGGAGTTAGGAGTTAGGAGTTAATAACTCACTGTTCACTGTTCACTGTTCACTGTTCACTGCTCACTGCTCACTGCTCACTGCTCACTGAATCGTCATCGCACAAAGAAACAGTGCTTCAGTCCATTCTAC
>CAKZYM010001140.1 GCA_937884685.1 uncultured Calothrix sp. | reverse complement strand
ATTTTTTATGCGCCGTGACCGCATAGCGGTCACGAGCTTTAGTCTAAACTCCAGTTATTAGGTTTATCTTCTAAAACTTGCGACGCAACCTGATGTAGTTTGACTTCCCCTTTGTTCAGGCTTTCTGCCAATTTACCAATCTTAATAGTTTTCTCTACACCATTAAGATTTGGTTCTAATTGATGCACCAAAGCCAAAGCTAGTTCATCAAAGGGCTGACTTTTAGGACGTAATGATTCAATTAGCCAAGTACCTTCTTCTCGCAGTTTGGGGATTAATCCTGCAAATACCACAGAAGATTTACCACTACCACTGGCACCAATTACTGCTACTAAATTTTGTTGATGAGCCATGTCAAATAACTCACCAGTAAAACTCGCTCTACCAAAAAAGAATTCTGTATCTTTTTCTGCAAAAGCAGATAGTCCTAAGTATGGGTTGGGAGGAATATCACCAGCGACAAACTGAATATCCGTAGGGCGTATTTCCGTAATTTTTAAGACAGGAGTACTGTCTTCCTTTAAATCAACAAGTTGAGTGCAACCCAAATCATAAGCGAACTGTATATCTTTCCCTGCTGCTAATCCATCGTAAAAGGCGACAGCAAAATCAATTGCAGCTTTATCTCCAATCGCTTTATTCATGCCAACCACGTATTTTATGTATTGGCTAATAGCTTTAGCTTGCACTTCCGAGTAGCAAGCATTAAGAACAACACATTCAACGCCTAGAACAGCAAATAATTTAAACAGCCGAGATAGGGCTTCTGTCCCCATCGTCACAGATTGTCCAATTTCATCTTCTAGAATAATTCCACCATCTCCCTCACCATGCCCACAAAAGTGAATAATTTGAGGCTTATGTTCTAAAATCACCCGATAAAAATCACGTTGACGCACCGCCCATTTTTGCACCAATCTAAAGCGTTCGCTATTTTTCAGCCCTTCTTCAATTTCCCGTATTTCTTCATCCAAGCGCAATCGGGAGGTCGTTTTGGGATTAGCGGCGAGAATTAAAATGGTTTTAATAGATGTATTATTAGTCACTGGTATTTGTAGCAGGGCTTGCAGTCTGACGGCTAAAAATATTATTTCAGAAAAAAATGAAGGGGTTTTAAACTTTTTAAGTAGTTTTGGTAAATATTATTGTTTATCTACCCGTATAGATACAGATATAATCAATTTCCACTGCCTGCTTTCTACTGGTGAGAAACCCCGACGAATATCTCTTTTATTATCATGGGGTGTGACGATATTTGGTAGTTCGATTTCTGTCGG
>CAKZYM010001139.1 GCA_937884685.1 uncultured Calothrix sp. | reverse complement strand
CAAACCTTTTAAAGTCAGAATTACACCTCGGTTTCTTACCATTCTTCCCCTGAAAGTAACTATCTCAAACGAGAGTGTTTTGATACGTGATTAATGCTGAATAATTTAGAATTATCAGCCTTATTTATAATAAAAATCTTTTTGGCTTAAATATGATTATTAAAAATCTTACATTTTGATAGTTTCAAAAATAGTTTTACGAATAAAATTTTAATAAAACTTAGTACAGAGTTTCCCAGTCTATTCAGGTATATTTAAAAACCTCACCCCCAACCCCTCTCCTTAACAAGGCTACGGTGTACACAGAAGTCTTAAAATCCTATCTGGAAGCGACTTTTGGATTCAGAACAAAATTGCTCAAAACCTGTCATTGCGAGGAGGAACGACGAAGCAATCGCATCAATTCGGACATTATTGCGATTGCTTCGCTTCGCTCGCAATGACGATTTAAGGAGGTTAAAATTGCTGAAACGTTTGCTGAGAGTACTTGTGTGTACACGGTAGCCTTAACAAGGAGAGGGGAGATGAAGCACAGCTTTATCGGGGTGAGGTCAAAGTGTACCTCAGTTGCTTGATAAACGCTATACCAAGCCAAAGTCTTGAGGAATATGTAGCTATATAAAATTTATTTAATATTTCTTTTCGAGAGGGAGTAGGGAGTAGAGAGTAACGAGTAATGAGTAGCGAGTGTTTAGGAATGAGAGGGAGAAGAAAACTCTTTTAACTTCTCACGGATGAACCGTACCCGACCAGTGAACAATTGATGATCCACACCCTCTGGGTGAACAACTGTTAACTGATAAGCTAAAAAGCAGCTAAATTATATATTTGTACGGGCAGGGATGCCCGTACTACAAGAATTAGAATAATTTTGATTATATGATTTAAATGCACAGCAGCTTAACTGTTAACTGTTAACTGATAACTGATAACTGTTAACTGATTATTACTTTCTAGAAACTCGTCCCAACATAAATAACCCAAATCCCAATCCTAAAATATTGGGAAACCAAGCACCGAGGAAAGGAGAAAAAACACCAGCTTGCGCCAATCCACCGGTAATATTGCTAAACAGATAATAACCAAAAATAATTAAAACGCTGATACCAAAACTTTTTGCAGAACCAGTTCTTCCGGGTATACTTCCTAAAGTGGCACCGACTAAACCAAAAACAACGCAAACAAATGGTAGCGCAAATTTCTGCTGAATTCTAACTCTAAGCTTGCGAATTTTTCGGTCGTCACCACGCAGCTTTTCGACTTCTAATTGTTCTAATGCTTGAACAATATTCATTTCACCGTAATCGCGGCTTTCTTTTGCTAAATCTAATGCAGTTCGTGGTAATTTTAGCTGTTGACGTTCAAACCGGACAATATTGCGATAGGATTTGTCGGGTGAGATTAAATAAATAGTACCGTTATAGAAATCCCAAACGTTATCCTTGACGTTCCATTCTCCAGATTCTGCTTGAACAATTTGACTAAAATCATCTTGAGAGCGGTCAATAACTGTTAGACCACTCATCCTTTTTCCGTCAAATTTGTCAGCATAAAATAGCCGTGCTAAAACTTTTTCTTTACTACCATCTTCTTGTTTAACTTTTTTATATTCAGGATAAATTAAATTTTCTCTTTTAAAAGAAGGTTGTTCGGTTTTTAAAGCTTTTCGCATGGTCAAAGTCGCTTGGTACTTCGCTGCTGGTGCGATTTGTTCGTTAAACAAAAATGTTAATCCAGTAACCAAGAAACTTAAAAATATTGCTGTAGCCACCATACGATAAACGCTAACACCACAGCTACGTAAAGCAGTTAATTCGCTTTGACTAGAAAGACGACTATAAGTCATCAAAGTAGCCAATAAAGTAGACATCGGGAAAGCTAAAACAATAAATTCCGGAAAATTTAAAATAAAAACTCTAGCAGCAATTCCTATCGGTAATCCGGATTCTACAACCCTACGTACCAATTCAAAAACTGCACCAATTGATATTCCCAAAGAAGAAAAAGCAGCAATACCAAACAAAAATGGTGGAACCATTTCCTTGGTAAGATAGCGGTCCATGATTGACATCATATCAGTGAGCAGTTAACAGTGAACAGTGAACAGTTAGGAGTTAGGAGTTAGGAGTTAGGAGTTATCAGTTATTTTGGATTTTAGATTTTAGATTTTGGATTATTTCCTAATTACCAATCTCCCATTCCCAATCTCCCATTCCCAATCCCCAATTTGCTTAAACTTGAA
>CAKZYM010001138.1 GCA_937884685.1 uncultured Calothrix sp. | reverse complement strand
CCGACGAACAGCAACAAACCATCAAAGAAAAAGTTAAATCAATGACTGATGCTCGCGAAGTCGAGTTAGACAGTACTATTGATAGCGATATCATTGGTGGCGTAATTATCAAAGTCGGTTCTCAAGTAGTTGATTCTAGTTTAAGGGGTCAGTTACGACGCTTATCTCTGAGCCTGAAAGGGTAAATGGATTTTGGATTTTGGATTTTGGATTTTGGATTTTGGATTGAAAATAATATTAGTTACTAGTCTTCTTGATTAAGAACTATCAAGTATTAATCAATCTACAATCTAAAGTTTAGAATTTAAAATCATCATTTCTTTTTGTATTGTAAGAAAGAAGATAAAAAAAATGGCAATTAGCATTAGACCAGACGAAATTAGTAATATTATCCAACAGCAAATCGAGCAATACGACCAGCAGGTCAAAGTTGCTAATGTTGGTACTGTATTACAGGTAGGTGACGGTATTGCTCGTATCTATGGCCTAGAAAAAGCTATGGCTGGCGAGTTGTTGGAATTTGAAGATGGTACCGCAGGTGTTGCTCTTAACTTAGAAGAAGACAACGTTGGTGCAGTATTGATGGGTGACGGTCGCCTAATTCAAGAAGGTAGTACCGTTACAGCTACTGGTAAAATTGCTCAAGTTCCTGTTGGCGATGCCATGATTGGCAGAGTTGTTAATGCTTTGGGTGAAGCAATCGACGGTAAAGGTGACATCAACACTTCTGAAGGTCGCTTGATTGAATCGATGGCTCCCGGTATTATCGCTCGTCGTTCCGTACATGAGCCAATGCAAACCGGAATTACCGCTATTGACGCGATGATTCCCGTAGGAAGAGGACAGCGAGAATTAATTATTGGTGACAGACAAACTGGTAAGACAGCAATTGCTATTGACACCATTATTAACCAAAAGTCCGAAGACGTAGTTTGTGTATACGTAGCTATCGGTCAGAAAGCTTCTACCGTTGCTAACGTCGTACAAACCTTGCAAGATAACGGTGCGATGGACTACACCATCGTAGTTGCTGCAAACGCTTCCGAACCTGCACCTCTACAGTGGTTAGCTCCTTATGCTGGTGCTGCGATTGCTGAGTACTTTATGTACAAAGGCAAAGCAACCTTAATTATTTATGACGATTTGACCAAGCAAGCACAAGCTTACCGTCAAATGTCCTTACTACTACGTCGTCCACCCGGTCGTGAAGCATATCCTGGAGACGTATTTTATCTCCACTCCCGCTTATTGGAACGCGCTGCAAAACTCAGCGACGACCTTGGTTCTGGTAGCATGACCGCGTTACCAATCATTGAAACCCAAGCTGGTGACGTATCCGCTTACATTCCTACCAACGTAATTTCGATTACCGACGGTCAAATATTCTTATCTTCCGACTTATTCAACGCCGGTATTCGTCCCGCAATCAACCCCGGTATTTCCGTATCCCGCGTGGGTTCCGCTGCTCAAACCAAAGCAATGAAGAAAGTTGCTGGTAAATTGAAGTTGGAATTAGCACAATTCGACGAACTACAAGCATTCTCGCAGTTTGCATCCGACTTAGATAAAACTACCCAAGACCAATTGGCGCAAGGTGTACGCTTGCGGGAAACCCTAAAGCAGCCACAAAACCAACCTCGTGCAGTATACGAGCAAGTTGCAATCTTGTATGCGGGTCTTAACGGATATTTAAGTGATATCGAAGTTAATAAAATTACAGATTTTGTTGAAGGATTCCAAGAATACTTGAAGAACAACAAAACTGAATTTAAGCAAGGTGTTTCCGAGACGAAAAAGCTTGGTGAAGACGAAGAAAAAGCTTTGAAAGAAGCAATTGAAGAGTACAAGAAGACCTTCATGGCAACAGCTTAACAATTTTGGATTTGGGATTTTGGATTTTGGATTACATCTAAGGTTCAAAATCTCATCCAACGTTTGATGTGGAATAGAATTGCTTATTTAACTATATTTACTAAGCGAGAAAATTAGCATCAAATATAAATCTAAAATCCAAAATCTAAAATCTAAAATCGATTATGCCTAATTTAAAAGCGATACGGGACCGCATCAGTTCGGTTAAAAATACCAAAAAAATCACAGAAGCCATGCGCTTAGTTGCGGCTGCGAGAGTACGTCGCGCACAGGAACAGGTAACTTCTACTCGTCCATTCGCAGACCGTTTGGCACAAGTTTTATTTGGTTTGCAAAGTCGTCTTGGCTTTGAAGATGTAGACTTACCGCTTATGAAAAAGCGCGAAGTTAAAACAGTTGGGTTGCTGGTAATTTCTGGTGACCGTGGTTTGTGCGGTGGCTACAATACCAATGTTATTAAGCGTGCGGAAAATCGCGCCAAAGAACTACAGTCCGAAGGCTTGGACTATAAATATGTATTAGTAGGACGTAAAGCCAGTCAGTATTTTCAACGTCGCGAACAGCCGATTGAAAAGTCATATGTGGGCTTAGAACAAATCCCTACAGCTTCAGAAGCTTCTGACATCGCTGACGAATTACTTTCCTTATTTTTATCCGAAGAAGTAGATAGAATCGAGTTGGTTTACACCAAATTCGTTTCCTTAGTTAGTTCTCGTCCTGTAGTGCAAACCCTACTTCCTTTAGACCCCAAAGGTTTATCAGCAGAAGACGAATTCTTCCGTTTAACAACTCGTGGTGGAGAATTTGAAGTCGAGAGAGAGAAAGTTACCACCCAACAGCGTGATTTTCCTCGCGACATGATTTTTGAACAAGACCCAGTACAAATTCTGGATTCCTTGTTACCACTATATTTAAGCAACCAGCTATTGCGAGCATTGCAAGAATCCGCAGCCAGCGAACTAGCAGCGAGAATGACAGCAATGAGTAG
>CAKZYM010001137.1 GCA_937884685.1 uncultured Calothrix sp. | reverse complement strand
TTCTAGTAAAGCCCTTATTACCATGCAACCTATGGAGTTCGACACTGAGGAATTACAGCCATTATTAGAATTAATTAGGGATGCTCAATCCGCAGTTACGGAAGTAGCCAGACAAATTAATGCTTATGGAGATGCTTTGGAAGCAGACCCCGAAAGGTTGGATGAGGTAGAAGAAAGAATTCGGGAGTTAAAACAAATTTGTCGTAAATATGGGCCGTCTTTGGCTGAAGTTATCGAACATTACAACGGTATTCAAGAGCAGTTGAACGAACTTAACGATGGTGAGAAAACTATTGAAAGTTTAGAGAAGCAAGAGCAGGAATGTTTGAATAAACTGACTTCAGAATGCAGCAAATTAACCAAATTACGTAGCGCTACAGCAGCTTTATTAGAAGCAGAAATTATTAGGGAATTGAAACCCCTAGCAATGGACAAAGTGCAATTTAAAGTTGAGTTAGCACCTATTGCTCCCACTGCAAACGGCAGCGATAAAGTCAGTTTTTTGTTTAGTCCGAACCCTGGTGAACCGCTGCAACCGCTCTCGGAAACTGCTTCCGGTGGTGAAATGAGCCGCTTTTTACTCGCGTTGAAAGCTACTTTCTCGGCTGCGGATAGTCCGGGAACAATGGTGTTTGATGAAATCGATGTGGGTGTCTCCGGTAGAGTAGCTCAAACTATTGCGGAAAAACTGCATCAATTAAGTTTGCAGCTTCAGGTGCTGTGCGTAACTCACCAACCATTAGTAGCAGCAATGGCTGATAGACATTTTCACGTTAATAAGCAGGTGATTAATAAGTTAAAAGGTAAAAAAGAGAATAACGGTCATGGGGAAGAGCGTACAGTAGTTAGAATTACGGCTTTAGATAACCTGACAAAACGACGAGATGAACTAGCGCAGTTAGCTGGTGGAAAATCCGCGAGTGATGCTGTTGCTTTTGCCGATTCCTTATTAGCTAAAGCAGCGACTCATCGAGAAGGAAAAGAGAAAGGTAAAGGGAGAAAGAAGAAAACGTAATTATTAGAATTAATTTAGAGACGTTACAGTGTAATATCATGTTCGCTTAATCGCTTATAAATAAAAATATGTTCGTAGTTGAGTTTTAAGGCTGACAATAATAAGTGCTAAAGCGCAACTGCGAGCTTTAAATTATAAGTAATCATCCGAACTTGACATAACGTCTTTTAATCACGTATTTAGGTGATAATCACAAAATAATTTGATATTAATGCATAAATAGTACATTATATAAATTAGGGCTTACGTAAAAATAACGTAATTATGTCATTACGAGCGACAGCGATGTAATCCCAGCAAAATGTTGGAATTTCCCCCTACAGTGCGTTCCAGTCGCAATGATTATTTTACTTCGCGTAAGCCCTGCAAATAATATTTCCTTGACTGGTTGTTATTACTTTTTAGCTAGTCGTAATTATATTAATAAAATCAGCTTTTAGATAAATAAATATACTATTTATGTCCTACAAAGATTTTAATATTTCCGAAGTAGCACAAAAATTTGATTTAACATTAGTCGGAGATAATAGTTTTTTCCCAAAAATTAAACCTGTTTCACCTCATCCCTGCTTATTAAAATATTTAGAAGAAAGTATTCCTTTAGCGATTGCAATGGGTACGGGTAAAGCACGCTCAGAATTAATTATTACCCCAATTATATTTGAATTAAGAAAGCTGTTTAACAAAGAAATCAGTTTTTTTTCTGGTGAAGAATTCAATGTTGATGAAAATTTAGCATTGACAGGAGTTTGTGATTTTATAGTTAGTCTTTCTCCCGAGCAGTTATTTATTGAAGCACCAGTATTAGTAATTATAGAAGCTAAAAAAGAGAACTTAAAAGATGTTTTAGGACAGTGTATAGCTCAAATGGTAGCAGCACAAAAGTTAAATGCAAAACATGATGAATCACTAACTATTTATGGAAGCATCACAAATGGAAATATATGGAACTTTTTGAAATTAGAAGAAGATATTGTGACGATTGATTTTACTGAATATTCAATTTCGCCATTTGAAGAACTGTTAGGAATTTTGGTGTGGATAATTGAAGATACATTTAATTAAATATGGCTCTCCTAGGCTAAATCTGTTTAATTAATAGCAGAAATATTAATTTTTACAAAATTATAATTTATTTTTTATTTCTTCAATAAATATTTCCATATTTTCATATGAGGTATTTCCTTCTACCCATATTTCAATAAGCTCTTTAGCTAATTGTGCTGATTCCTCAGAAAGTTCGCACCCAATTACTATTTCCTCGACAAAATCTTGTGTTTCATCAATAGGGCCAAATTTATCCATCCATGCTCCAAAAATTATTTTATCTTCAGTAGGTTCATGTTGATAAATAGCAATACCTTTTTTACTATCTGGAGATATCAAACTATACATTGGATTACCATCTAAAAATGGAGTTCCATCACAAAAATGAACGTTTAACCATACCTTCCATCCATGTTTTTGTCCAAGATATTTGACAATAGTTTTCTCGCATAAATTGCGCCAAAAATCTTCAGCAGCTTTGTATTGCTCAAGGTTTGACAAAAAGTTTTTATATAAATGACGAACCATAGATTAAATAAATTTTGCAACAAATACGGATGATGGTACATTATCCTGAACGATAACACACCCGACAGAAAACCTCTCTTAAACCTCTTCCCTCTGCGCTCTCTGCGCTCTCTGCGGTTAATAATAAAATATTTAATACCAAAAAAGTAACCTAAAAATGACATCA
>CAKZYM010001136.1 GCA_937884685.1 uncultured Calothrix sp. | reverse complement strand
TCGGCTATATTTTTTCAATACTTTGCTTGGGTTGGAAATATTAATATCAGGTAGCACCATGAAAAAGTTCTCTATTCCTTTACCTATCCGGTTTTCTATCCCAGTAATTCTATTAATATTTGGTAGCGTGTTAAGTATATTTTCGTTTCAAAGAGATGTATCGCTTTCTTCTGCACGCAAAGAAAAACAAGCTATTAGCCAAGCCAGTTTTTCTGGAGACCAAACTTCTGGAACGTTAGAATATCTTTTTCGTAAAGGTGATATTGAAGGTGCTGAATTAGTAATTAGTAAACTTGGAGGAGACCCAACAATAAATTTAGCAATTCTTGGTGATGAAAAAAATAATATTCTTTTATCAACCCGCTATGAATTGCGGAATCAGCAGTTGAACTATACCAAAGCTGCTAAATATATGACACAGCTAGACAAAGTTCGAGAAACGATGTCTGGTAAGGTAATATTATCTGAAAATAAAAATACTATACAGGCAATGTATCCTGTAGTCTTAGGTTCTGTTGCTGGTGAAGTTCGTCCTACAAAAGTTGGAGTTCTTGTACTTGAATATGACATTTCTACGATAAAACAACGGACAAATGCTGATGCATTACAGCGCTCTCTTGAGGCTTCTGGGGTTGTTGCTCTTTCTTGTATTTTAGTTTGGTTATTTTTTGAAAAAACTCTTACAAATCGAGCGGTTCAATTATTGAAAGCCACTAACAGTTTGGCTCAAGGAAATTTGAACGTGCGAAGTAAGTTAAGAGGTTCGGATGAATTAGCTCAGCTATCATCCGCTTTTGATAAAATGGCAGTCAGAATTCAGCTAAATCAACGTCGAGTAGAAAAAATTGCCGAACGTCGAGAATTGCTCAACTATTTGGCTAATGAAATTCGCAATTCTTTGGAATTAGATAAGGTTTTAGAAACAGCAGTTGAAGAAATTCGAGATTTATTTGGGATTACTCGATGTAAATTTCTTTGGTGTTCGATGAGTGAAGATAATCCACCATTGTTTCACCTCTGTCATGAAGCTTGCGAATCTGAAGACCTCAATAGCGTTAGCCAAGATGAAACTATTTGGCAAATGCAACATTTAGAGCAACATTTAAAAGATTTAGAATTATTACGTATCGATGATGTCGCTACAGACAATCAACTTGATAGCAAAAGTCAAGGGTTATTAACTTATTTAGGAATTTCTTCTTTATTAATTGCTTTCCTACGGACTCGTTCCGGTCAAATTGGTGTTATTGTCTGCGAAAATAATCAATCTCGACCTTGGGATAATGATGAAGCGGAATTATTAGAATTAGTAGCCAATCAGTTGGCGATCGCCATTGACCAAGCTGAATTATATTCGCAAACTCGAAATGCTGCGGTCGTTGCTGAAACTCAAGCGGAGAAAATCAGTCAAGCTTTACAAGAGCTACAGCAAACTCAAGCTCAATTGGTACAAACTGAAAAGATGTCGAGTCTGGGTGAACTGGTAGCTGGAGTTGCTCACGAAATTAATAATCCGGTTAACTTTATTTACGGTAACCTGTCTCATGCAAGCGAATACTTCGAGGACCTTACAGGTTTAATTAATCTCTACCAAAAACATCAAAATCATATCCACCCGGAAATCCAAAAGTATATCGATGAAGTAGACCTCGACTATATATTGGAAGATTTACCCAGGTTACTATCTTCGATGGAAATGGGAGCCGACCGGATTCGAGAAATTGTCCGTACATTACGTAACTTCTCTAGACTTGACGAAGCAGAAATGAAATTTGTCGATATTCATGAAGGTATTGATAGCACTATCGTCATTTTACAAAGTCGCATCAAAGCAAGCTCAGAACATAGAGCAATTGAGCTAATTAAGAATTATGGAGAATTACCCAAAGTTGAATGCTATCCGGGTCAATTAAATCAGGTATTTATGAATTTACTTGGTAATGCTATTGATGCATTACACGAAAATCACCAGCAGCAAGGTAATGACCCTATGAGAATTACAATCACCACACAAGTTGTTGAACGTGATTGGGTAAGCATCTGCATTAAAGACAATGGAACTGGAATTCCAGAAGATGTTGTACAAAAAATCTTCAATCCCTTCTTTACAACTAAACCTGTTGGTGAAGGTACTGGTTTGGGCTTATCAATTAGCTATCAAATCATTGAAGAAAAGCACAAAGGACGTATCAAGTGCATCTCAACAGTCGGTCAAGGAACAGAATTCTGCATTGAAATTCCGATTACCACAACTCAATCTCACCATCTTCCCGAACATGCAGATAAAGAGTTAGCTATAAAGCTCAATACTTTAATCAGTTAAGATATATAAACTTTTACTTGGGAATAGCAACAATTATCCTTACTACCTATACATAAATTTATATAGAAAGAAGCACGGGCTAATTATATATAAATAGAATACGTCCATATATAATTGGCTTCTGCTGTGTATTCGCATAAAATCAAAACTCGCTTCTTAATATTTATTCATAAAACAAGATTAATTAATCATTATTTGTATGAGATAAATTAATAATTTTGAACTTAGTTTGAAATATTTTGCGATGCAAATTAACAAAAGTTAATTGAAATATAGCAGACATTTAATGTAAAAAATAAACTATAGATAGCCGATAATATTTCTCTTTGCTCATACCATTTCCCCACTAGTAATTTATTCATAATTAATTTTCGGGATGAGGTTCTCTGGGAGAAATTTAATTTCTACGTTCTATGCATCATCGGCATTTGGGGAAAATGTATGGAACTGAATATATCGAAAACAGCGATAATCTTGATTCAGTGAATTGAGAAAACTTGCTGTTAGCACTTAATAAGAATTCAATCATGACCACAACTTTAAGAACAGGCGAAGGCGGTAATCTGTGGGATAAGTTCTGTGCATGGATTACCAGCACTAACAATCGAATTTATATCGGTTGGTTCGGAATGTTAATGATTCCAACTTTATTAGCTGCAACTACCTGCTTTATCATTGCTTTTATTGCGGCTCCTCCTGTTGATATCGACGGTATCCGCGAACCGGTTGCTGGCTCTTTAATCTACGGAAACAATATTATTTCCGGTGCAGTTGTACCTTCTTCCAACGCTATTGGATTGCACTTTTACCCAATTTGGGAAGCTGCTTCTTTAGATGAGTGGTAGATTTACGGTGGTCCCTACCAGCTAGTAGTATTCCACTTTTTGATTGGTTGCTTCAGCTATTTAGGTCGTCAGTGGGAATTATCCTACCGTTTGGGTATGCGTCCTTGGATATGCGTTGCTTATTCCGCTCCTTTGGCATCTGCAACCGCTGTATTCTTGATTTACCCCATTGGTCAAGGTTCTTTCTCCGACGGTATGCCTTTAGGAATTTCCGGTACATTTAACTTTATGTTCGTGTTCCAAGCTGAACACAACATTTTGATGCACCCCTTCCATCAATTGGGTGTCGCAGGTGTATTCGGTGGAAGCTTATTTAGTGCAATGCATGGAAGCTTGGTAACTTCCTCCTTAGTACGTGAAACAACCGAAACCGAATCTCTTAATTACGGTTATAAGTTCGGTCAAGAAGAAGAAACCTACAACATCGTAGCCGCACATGGTTACTTTGGTCGTTTGATTTTCCAATATGCGAGCTTCAACAACAGCCGTAGCTTACACTTCTTCCTAGCTGCTTGGCCAGTGGTTGGAATCTGGTTCACCGCTTTGGGAATCAGTACAATGGCATTTAATTTAAACGGTTTTAATTTCAATCAGTCTGTAATCGACTCTAGCGGTAGAGTTATTAGCACCTGGGCTGATGTGTTGAACAGAGCTAACTTGGGTATGGAAGTAATGCACGAAAGAAATGCTCACAACTTCCCTCTTGATTTAGCTGCTGGTGAAGAAGTACCTGTTGCTTTATCTGCACCCGCGATTAATGGTTAATTTTTGAATAATTTAGGGATGCTATGTAATGCATCTTTAGAATAAATCGAAAAACCCAGGTCATAACCTGGGTTTTTTAGTATGTTCCTTTATCACGAATTAAAATTGTAAGATATAGACGGATATCAAGAAACAGGTTCGATAAACTTATCTATTTCTTCAAAATCACTTAGGATAGATTCTAAATCTGACCGTAAATTATTTTCTTCCATTAGCAGATGAATGTTGTTTTTTACATAGTCGCGTTCAATACTAGCCCTTGAATATTTTTGAGACAGTAAATAATCCTTGAGATAACCGATATGGATAGGCAATTCCCTTTGCATGTCTTCTGGTAGCTTGGTCAATATCTTTGCCAATTTGGAAGAAACACTGTCAAGATTTCTTATCTGTGGAATTTGGCTGAATCTTAAATCTTCATGCTTTATATCACTATAAAAAAACCTTCTCTTGCCTTCACTGTCTAATTCCACCTCGTACATTTCTCTTGCCCCTGGGAACATAATCTACGGTGTACACACAAGTCTTCAAATCCTACCTGGAAGCGACTTCTGAATTCAGAGAAAAATCGCTCAAACCATGTCATTGCGAGCGAAGCGAAGCAATCGCAAGGTGTTGAGATTGCTTCGTCGTTC
>CAKZYM010001135.1 GCA_937884685.1 uncultured Calothrix sp. | reverse complement strand
GTTCAAGCTTGCCGGTTCGGACTCTCTTCTGCTATATACACACATTGCCAAAGTTCGGACGTATACATTAAATCAGATTGCAAACATCATTCAAAACTTTTCTTTTAATAACTTAAAAGTTACAAAAGAGATTGCAACCACATATTGCATCTTTTGACTTTCAACGGGTATTGAAGTCGATGCTATTTAATCCGCAAAAACCGTATGCTTCGGCATCGGTTAATTGTCAGTTTGTTTAATATTTTAATTGATAATTTTTCCTACTTGTATTTAGCATTATGATTCGCGATGCGCTGCCATTGTTATGCCGAGCCTCCACGCATTTGTTAACTTTTTTATATCAACCGTATTTCGCTTGTACGGTAACTTTACGCAATGTCTTTAACCGATACGATGCCTGTTTCACACCACTTAATTAGTAGCCATCGGTCGGAATCTTTATCCAAAGCTGGTTTAATCCGAAAATTAAACTCGTACTCCCACGCTTCAACACCATATTGATTAACAAAATCTGCTTCTAACCGCTGAAATTCCTCCCAATTGCGATTACCAATTGCGGTAAATATGGGAGCTACAACACTGATTGGTTTTACTGTCAAGGTTTCAGCCATCACTATATTCCTCAAAAATACAAATAATTGGAAAAATTTTCTTACCAGTATTAATTATTTTGACCAACTTCTTCCCTTTGCTGCGAGCTAAGGCAAAGCAAGCTAGTTCAGAAGTTGCAGCTGACCAATCCCTTGGATCTGTCGCTGGGTCAAATTCATCCCCTCTTTCTACACCGTCGTCTGGGTGGTTGTTTTCTGCCATTTTGAATATTACAACCGCATCAATTTAATTTGGCTCCCTTATCGCCGCGATTTGGTTTTTCAAGTTACTGCTCTTCCTTGCTTTTAGTACGGTCGCCGCCCCGCCTCTCCCCTAATCGCCGTACATCTTTGGGAATTATTCCAAACTTCTGCAAGTCATCAAATAAATGATTCTCAAGCCATCTACTGACCGCTATTCCTTGCTTCTCAGCCTGTGCTTCTACAGCTTCCCAAACAAGTGTATCAATACTTATACTCTTTGATTTCCGCTTTCGCTCCATCTCTTCTAACAAACTTAAACACATTTTTCCTACTATATTCTCGCATCAATTACTAATATACAGTTCATTCTAAGCAAACCTAATAACTTTGCTATAGACATAGCTTATAGATAAAACTCCAAATAGCAAGTTAATGATAATAAATATTGATGTGTCAAACTTATTACGTTTGAGCAAGTTTGTGTTAAATTTTTAAATGTGAAGGGTTGAGTTTCGGGAATCAACACATCCCACTGGGCAAACAAGGGGTGTAGGTGAACTCGTCTTAAACCTCCTAACCTACAAACAGCCATTACCACAATGAATACCATTTGTATTGACATAGGCAACTATTCCGTTTTGTCTTCTGTTGTGGGGAGTACGGATACAACTCCCGTAAAGATTTGGAGAAGTCTAATCTATGACACTACCAACAACGGAACAGTTAGAGACGGTTTACACAGGTCAGATAGTCCGTTAGTAGGGGTGAACGGTAAATACTTTAAACTCGGACATCAAGCTTCTAGACAACCCGGATGCTTGAGTGCTGCCGAAGCAGGTAAGAATCAACCCGATATTTTCTTACCAATGCTGCTTGCTGCCACACCTGACGGTTTTGATGGCGAAGTCTCAATGTTAGTCCCAAAACGAGATAGCAATGCAGAAACCTGGATTAGAACGGCAGTATTAGGACAGCATGAATATTCAGTAGATAAAGTTGGACGTAGTGCATCCATTACCAACATCAACTTTGAAATCGAGTCAGAAACCGCTTTGCTGTATGCCTTTATCACTGGATTAGTGCCTTCTGATACCGGAGTTCTATTGATTGATATAGGTGGTGGAACCGTTAACGCCGTGGCATCAACCTTTTGTCAGGGTCATCTAGATATTATTTGGCGTAACTCCTATGACAACAGCGGAGGAATTGCACTTGCATCTGCAATTGCAAACACCGACCATGTAAAAGCGCAGAAGACCATGAATAAAGCCGATATCATGGACGCGATAGCAATGGGTAAACGTTATATCTGTAACCGCCCAGACCGCAGTTTTGAACCCGTATTTGATGACTGTTTGCGTAATTGGTTTAAGGCTATTCGGACGACAATACTCTCAGACGCAGACAGTTCACTTTCCTATGTAACCCATATTGTCTGGATGGGAGGCGCTGCTGAACTTCTACGCCCTCAACTACAAGGTAAAGAAGGGCAGATAGTATTCCCTCAACCGCAATATGCAAATATCAACGCGCTGATTCATCTCGACGGAGGCGATATTGAGAAAGCCGCATGAGCAATCCCCGAATCACTTTAAAGGGCGTGACTCTTGATGCTTGCA
>CAKZYM010001134.1 GCA_937884685.1 uncultured Calothrix sp. | reverse complement strand
TCATTTGGACGTGCTGCTAAATAACGACCATCAGCTTTAGACCGAATTAAATAATATGTTTCCGACAACATAAAAATAGTTAGGAGTTAGGAGTTAGGAGTTAGGAATTAGGAGTTAGGAGTTAGGAGTAGTAAATAATTAGTAAAAAGTAAGAAGTATGAGATTTTCACTCACTCCCTCTCTCACTCTTTCTCCCCTTCTCCTTCAATCCTTCAATTACCAACTTAAGATTTTCCAAGCGTAATCCTGGGGTCAGCAACTTTGAGTAACAAATCAGCTACTAAGTTACCAACAATTAATAAAACTGCGGTTATTATCAAACTGGCCATCAACACATATAAATCTTGAGAGCGTACTGCTTGTAAAGTCAATCGACCTAAACCGGGCCAGTTAAAGAAAAATTCAGCAATAAAAGAACCACTTAATAATGCTGCTAATTCAAAACCTAATAAAGTAATTAAGGGATTAATAGCATTGCGAAGCGCGTGAACGTAAATAACGCGGTTTTCTGGTAATCCTTTAGCGCGAGCTGTTTGAATGTAATCTTGCCGCAATACATCCAATAATTCACCACGAGTAATACGCTGTAATCCCGCAAAACTAGTGATACTCAAAGCAATTGTGGGTAAAATCATATGCCACAGAATATCAAGAACTTTTCCCAAAGGTGAAAGTTGAGCGTGATAAATGCTGGTCATACCTCCAACTGGAAACAGAGGAGTAGTAATTTGAGCAAAAATCAGCAGTAGCAAAGCCGTAATAAAACTGGGAAAGCCTTGTCCCGCATAGCTAATTACTTGTAAAATCCTGTCAGTAGCGCGGTTTTGTTTCACAGCAGCGAAAATACCCAAAGGAATAGCAATAGCCCAAGTACAGATTAAAGAAGCAAAAGCTAAAAGTAAAGTTGCGGGTACTCTTTCCCATATCAATGAAGCTACAGGACGCAGATAGAAAAAACTTGTCCCAAAATCTCCTTTAGTAAGAACTCTAATCAGCCATAGAAAGTATTGGATGTGCCAAGGTTTATCCAAACCGAATTGTTCTTGAAGTTGCAAAATTCTTTCTGGAGAAATTTTAGGATTTTGTCGTAGATTATCTAAATAATCCCCAGGAGCTAACTGAATAACAATAAAAGAAACTACTGACGCTAAAAAAATCGTTAGAAGTGCCTGTAATATTCGTTTTACAATATAAAGAAATGTTTCGCTAGTTACTATTTTAAGCAAAGAATCTCGACTGGATTCCCAAAAACTTTTCGACGTTGTTGCGGTCATAGCACCTGAATTAAAGGTCAAAGGTCAAAGGTCAAAGGTCAAAGGTCAAATAAAGGTCAAAGGTAATTAAGGAGAAGGTAGATAATTATTAATTTCTAACTCCTAACTCCTAACTCCTAACTCCTAACTCCTAATTGTTCACTGTTTTAATATTCCAAAAGAGTAACAATCGGTAGGTCTGGTAATTTTTTGCGACCTTGTAATTCTTGTAGCTCGATGATAAACGCAAATCCAACTAATTCGCAGCCGACTTTTTGAATAAGTTGGGCTGTAGCAGAAGCGGTTCCACCTGTAGCAATCAAATCATCAGCAATTAAAACTCGGCTCCCTGGTTGCAAAGCGTCCTGATGAACTTCTAAAGTGTCCGTACCATACTCTAATGCATATTCAATTGCATAAATTTCTGCTGGTAATTTACCTTTTTTGCGGACGGGGATAAAACCCGCTCCTAATTGATAGGCTAAAGGGGTTCCGAAGATAAATCCTCGCGACTCCATGCCTACGACAAAATCTGCTGTCATCCCAGCATCAATACATTTTTGCGTAAATAAGTCAATCGTGTATTTTAACCCTTGGGCATCGCGCAGCAAAGTAGTGATATCTCTAAATAAAATTCCGGGTTTAGGGAAATCTGGAATGTCGCGAATTAAAGATTTCAAATCCATAATATAGAAAAGTCTAAAATTAGCACTGATATTAAATCGTGACCTTACATTTTAGTCACGGGAAATCGAAACTGTTGCACGGTTATCAATTTAATATATTAAGATAATAAGCTCAAAAGCCTTTTTTACCCGGTCTAAAATTTAACGGCTTTGAATTATCAACTAAAAACTAATCAGATAGTTTTTTTTAACTTTATTTTTAATGTCTTTTCACTAGATGAGGTCTAATGTATAAATCGAACGGTGAATTTTGCAGTGGAGGCTCATGCATTTGCGTAAATCAGTATTCTTACAAATGACTTTAGCGATTAGATCGCGGCAGAATAATTGAATTAATAACAATACTGCTGCTAAATTCGTACCTTGCTCTAGAACCTTTAAGTACATTTATATGTATGGTTTTTGCTACAAATTGTTGACGTTAGCTATAAATAATAACCCATAAAGGTTTAGGCTATAGTGGACTAATCGCGTTGAAAGACAGACCCTATTGACCCGTGCAGGTGCGGATACGCTCCCATAAGATACGAATCTACACTAATGATAGAACGGGTTGTCATCTCACTACCATTCTTAGATAGGTTATAAAAATGCTTTAAAACTTTGATTTTAGGTATACGGAAAGCTTGGATATGAAACAGTAATTAATGTATATATCAGGCAGTTGTGTTACTGCTAGACAGTCAATGTATTCTGACCAAAAAATTTAGATTTTGCGGAAAGTTGCTCAAGATAAGTTGGAGGTGGAAAATATCTTCCCCCAAAATGAGCCGCACCTGAGCCGCACCTTTGGTGAACGGTGAACGAGAGTCGGTTTCCGTCCCAGCCAACTAAGCATCGACGGATTTTGGATTAGATTATGAATAGTTTTTAACCCCTGGTTAGAAACAACTTAGAAATCTAAAATTGTCAAGTATGTCGCAGGGAAATCCCGAAGCTTGCTTTACATAAATCCAAAAATCTCCAACCCCTAAATTTATTTATAGGGACAATCCAAAATCCAAAATTGCTTGATGAAGGCTACCATTGTTTAATTAATTTTACCTATTATTTAGGACAGCAGCCCTATAAGGAACTGATAAATGAATGTTTCCGCTCCTTTAACGCCGTTCAATAGTCCGGCCGAACAAGATTTGCCCATGATTCTGGACACGCTACCCGACCCCGCAATTGAGGGACAGGGATGTCCTCGCAGAACTAGGCAACAGATTGACCTTATTTTACTTGCAATTGAAGCTTTGGATCTTGGCGGTTCTGAAGCAATTTTGGCATTTGCTCAAGAGTTGGATTTAAAGGGAATTATTAAAGACCGAGTTAATTTATGGCGAATGCGTAGCACTAATCCCTTACGCAGAGCAAATATTCGCCGCCCTTTAACTATTATGGAAGCAAAAGCTTTAGTGGTTATTTCCTGCTATTTAGCTAGAAGATTGACGGTTGTTATTCGTCAATTGTTAATGATAAATCAACAAATGGTTGAGAAGCAGATTCCTTTGGAACAGAATTTGCGTCTCTCTAATTATTTGGAACGATTCCGAGCGCATTTCAGAAGTCGCATGAACAAGAGACGTTCTGGATTAATGGCTCTTAATTCTGACGATAAATTAAACGAACTCGCTGTAAATCTCTTAGCTCAGTTACTTTTCTGTACCGGAACAGCCGGTATGCAGCGCTTCTGGATTAGTCTTTTTGATGGTGAAGTAGAATGAATATTCAACGTAAGTACAGTTTACCTAATTGCACGTTACTTTTAGAAGGTTTGAGCGACGCTTCAAAAACTACACAGTTTCAGGAAATGCGCCCGGAACTGTCTATCTTGGTAAATGCTGAATGTACTTTATCTGGATACACTCAAAGTATAGCTGGTGGTAGAGAATTTTTTGAAAGTCTAGTTAGAGCAGTTAGTGCCTACGCTCAAGAATTTTTAAGTAATATTTCTAACCCTCAAGCTCATAATTCCGAATCGGAATTAGTGCAATTAGAAAAAGTTAATCCTAATCGCCACAAATTAAGCGTGCGTTCGGATATTCCTCAAGGGGATTTGAATAACGGTGGTGCCAAACAGAAGATTGAAATTAATTTAAATTCAGTACAATTATTTGATTTAGTAGAAGCTGTAGATCAATTTTTTGCAGATACTCAAACTTTACCAGAATTAACCTTAGAGTTACAACCAGTTGCTAGAGGACATAGTGCTGTTAGTGGTGCTTTACTCGAACAAGCAGTACCAGCAGGTGTTGGGTTTGCCGGTTTAGCTGCTGCTGCAATCGCATTTAATTTAATGCCAGCACCAGAAATTGAGCCAGCAGAAGCACAAAAGAAGGTTGACGAAACTACCCAAAGCGTTAATCCAGAAGTTCAACCTACCACTTCAAGTAATAATCAAGTCCAACCCACCCCGACAGCTAATAATACAGCAAATAGCTCAGTTGCAACCCCAACACAATCTCCTAGCTCTCCCTCAACAGTTAGGGATTTAGAAAAGCTTATTGGTTCAGCCCCCGCAATCAAGAATTCATCGCGATTGCGTAAATTGAATTCTCAAGTATATTCACAGCTAAATCAAGCTTGGCAGAATCGTCAAGGATTAGAATCCGATATAGTTTATCGTATAGGCGCTGCTGGTGACGGTGCAATTATTGGCTACAAAGCAGAAAATCAAACAGCCAATGCTGCTATTGAAAAAACTCCACTGCCCAAAGTACTTTACAACCCTGCTTCAAGTAGTGCGATCGCCAACGAACCAATTGCTCAATTTAAAGTAGTTTTTAGAAGAACGGGAGTATTAGAAGTAAGTCCCTGGTTGGGATATGTTAATAAGTCCGATAATTTAGGAACAAACATTACTGAGCAAAGTGCGCTTTCTAATCTCAATCAAAAACTATCAGCATCTCTAAATCAAAATGCGAGTGGTGATACAACCTATAAGGAAAGCTTAAAATATCGAGTCGCGGTCAAGCAAAATGGAACTATCGCTGACTACGAGCCATTAAATAAAGAAGCCTTTCAAAATTTCCGACAAACGCCTATTCCCAAATTATTCCAGGGTGATAATACGAACAATACAGAAACTCAAGAACCCCTGGCTCAATTTCAAGTTGAATTTCAACCAGGTGGAAAAGTCGAAGTTACACCTTGGCAGGGATATCGATAAAAAAAGGTAAGAGGTAAAAAGTAAGAGGTAAGAAGTAATAAGTAAGAAGTAATAAATTAAATATTATTTCTTCTTTTCCCGGTAACACCGCACCTCTAATATACAAATCTATTACCTACTACCTACTACCTATTACCTATTACCCATTACCCATTACCTATTACCCATTACCTTACAACTTGACGCATATAATTTCCCCATAGTTGAGCCGCTTGGGCGCTGCTACCGGATGTAGGGGAATTATTGTCGTTTCCCAACCAAAAACCTGTAGCAAGTCGCCGACCGGGAATAAAGCCAATAAACCACAAATCTACATTTTTATCTGTAGTACCTGTTTTTCCACCTTCTCCAAATCCAATCGCAGCACCGCGTCCCGTACCTCTTGTGACTACTTGACGCATCAAATTAGTCATTGTATTTGCTACTGGGGTTTTCAAAACTCGCTTATTCGCTTCTTGGTCTTGATTGAAATCATAAATTACACGACAGGTCTTCAGGTCATCGCGGTTTTTACAGTCACTGCTATCAAGAATCCGTTTGATTGCATGAGGACGATTCCAAACACCTCTATTACTAATAGCAGCGAAAGCTCCAGTCATTTCTAATACGGTAGTTTCGCTTTGACCTAACACCAATCCAGGAACTGGATTAAGTTCCGAACGTACACCCAAACGTTTTGCCATTTTTACTACTGTATCCAGCCCGACATCATCGCGAGCAATTCGCAAAGCGACGGGATTTTCCGAAAGAGCATATCCAGTCGCAAGAGTTATTGACCCAGTGCCACCTCTACAGGGTCTATACCTTATACCTTGCCAAGTGACACCGGTACAGCGGTAAGTTCTTCCCGTGCCAAATCCCTTTTCGATAGCAGCAGTAAAGGGAAAAACTTTAAAAGTAGAACCGGGCTGTCTTTTAGCTTGATAGGCACGATTAAACTGGCTGGTAGCAAAATCGGTACCGCCAACCATCGCTAAAATACCACCCGTACTTGAATCAAGAGTAACCACTGCTCCTTGAGAAAAACCAAAACTTGCTCCAGCAGTCTTAATATGATTTGTTAACGAATTTTCGGCTTGGGTTTGAATTTTTGGATCTAGCTGAGTCTCAATAATAAAATTTCCTTCAGCCGCTAGGTCTTTTCCCAATATAAATTCAAGCTCGTTAAATACATAGCTGTAAAAATAAGGAGCAATTCTTTTGGCTTGACGCTCGCAAACCTTAGAACTGACTTCAACTGGGGAACGTCTGGCGCGATTATACTCATCTTGCTTAAGTGCGCCCATCTCTCGCATTCGCTTTAACACGCGGTTGCGATAGCCTATAATATTGCGCCTACTCCGACTGTCACCGCAAAAATTAAAACCGTTAGGAGCAGGTAAAATCCCTACCAAAGTAGCCGATTCTGCTGCCGTTAAGTCTTTAGCTGATTTATCGAAATAATATCGTGCAGCGTCTTCAAAACCTGAAGTATTGACACCTAAGTAAACTCGGTTTAGATAACTAAGTAAAATTTCATCTTTACTATAAAAAGTTTCCAGCTTAAGCGATACAATCGCCTCACGCACTTTTCGCCCTAAAGAATCCTGTCTACCTACATAGTCTCGGAATAAACTGCGGGCTACCTGCTGAGTTACCGTACTAGCA
>CAKZYM010001133.1 GCA_937884685.1 uncultured Calothrix sp. | reverse complement strand
AATTCAAGTAATTTAATCGCAACTAATCATGAATAACGCTGTCTCGAAAAAGATTTTGGTAATTGAAGATGATGCTCGCACCCGCAATATGTATTTGGATGGGCTTGAGAGTGAAGGATTTGAGATGATAAGTGCGTCGAATGGTAATAATGGAATTCAACAAGCTGTTTCTAGTTTACCCGATTTAGTCATTTGTGATATCTTAATGCCCGATATTGATGGCTTTACCGTTTTAAATCGGTTGCGTCAAAATCCCAATACAGCCATTATTCCATTTATTTTTCTGACTGGTAGAAGTTCTCAGGAATATTTTCGTAAAGGTATGGAATCTGGTGCTGATGATTATATAGCCAAACCCGCCACAGTCGAGCAATTATTAAGGGCGATCGCAGTTCGGTTAGAGAAAAAGCAGGCTTTGCTTCGTCACTATTGTGCTGATAATGCTAATAAGACACAATCGCAGTCTCATGAAGCCAACTCATCAAAAGAAGAAAAGTCAATTTTTCCTATTGTTCCTCAGTTAAAAGAAGTCTTTGATTTTATCGAGGCTAATTATCAAAAAGGAATTACCTTAAGCGATGTAGCAGAAGCAGTAGGTTATTCAGCAGCTTATTTAACTAATAGAGTTGCAAAAATAACAGGAGAGACAGTAAATAGTTGGATTGTTAAGCGTCGGATGTCAGCAGCGCGTTATTTACTCAAAAACACCAGTTTAAATATAGAACAAATCGCAACCAACGTCGGCTATCAAAATGCATGTCATTTTTCCCGACAATTTCGCCAACATCACGAAATACCACCCCAAGCTTGGAGAAAAAAGCATCAATTTATAGAACGTTACCCCGTGGAAGCGTAGCAAGACTAATCACGAAAAGCAGGTGAGAGGTAACACCAGCAGTGTTAATAATTTATCCAACTGACTGTAGAGACGTAGCACTGCTACGTCTCTTAAAGTTTTCGAGACAATCAACCAGCCTCAATCAATAAAACGATGATAACCGGACGATTAAATTGGTTTAGTTTTCGCTGTAATTGTCGGAGACTTAGCAGTGCTACGTTTCTACAAACGTTTTCTATATTCAGCGTAGATTACAGCAGTTTTCAGTTGAATAGAATACATCCTTCTCCTTGACAAGGAGAGGGGCTGGGGGTGAGGTCTATAAAAGCGTATTTCACTCAACCGAAAAGCGCTATATTTGTTGCTGCTTTCGGAACAACGCATCTTATCATTGTCCTTACCTATACTGAAGCATACGTAAGCATAAATATTGGTTACTTAATCAAAACTTTATAAACAAAGCATTATATTAAAGTAAATTTGATTATTTTGTTTCGATAAAAGATATATGTTATACGTAAGTATAGAAATTGATTATAAAACATTATTTTATGAAAAATTAGAAAAAACTTAGCTATTCGATATATCTGTAACTATATAAAAGTACTGGTTTATATAAATAAATCAGATTTAATTCAATTTAACTATTATCATTTATTTTATTAATAGTAAAGCATATATTTTATTATCTAATAATATTTAGACCTTGAATATTTATGGTTTTTAGCAAAATCGACTAGATATGCGAGTAAATCATAGAAATACGAGAATCTTTAATTAAATTTAATATACGTAATCATTTTTTGAGATAAAAGTGAAAATATGTTCGGATAATAAACATATTTAGCTTTGAATAAATTCAGTTTAGCTAATATTTAAAGTTTAAGATAAACATTTTACTGTAATACTATTTTATCTTATCTCTAAACATTGACATGTTGTCAAAAATCTTAATTTAATTACTAGCTAATTCCGAAAAATGAATTAATATATATGAAATTATTAAGCAGGCTAATCAACAGTATAATAATTAGCCAAATTTTTCTCCAAAGTATAAACACAGCCAAAGAACATTAAACATGAAAGAAACTGCTTCAAAATTAAAGCGCTTCCAAGAAGTTTTGATTACTGGTTTGCTAGGAGACTTACCTGCTGTCGCTTTAGGTCCAAGCTTAAGAAAGTTGATATATAAAAGTATATTTAGACGGATGGGTAAGTCAATCTATATACAGAATGGTGTTGAAGTATTAGGAGCTTGTAACATCGAAATTGGTGATGGAGTGCATCTTTTTCGAGGAGTACGGGTAGATGGTTTAGGGCATCAAAATAATACAATTATTTTAAAAGAAGGAGTTGCTATTGAGCGCAACGTGGATATTGGAGCATTAGATAATACTCAAATATATATAGATAAAGGTACATTTATTGGTGTTGGAGCTTGTGTAGCGGGGCCAGGAAACGTCAAAATAGGAAAACGCTGCTTAATTGCTGCACATAGTGGAATATTTGCAAATAACCATAAATATGGAGACCCACTAAGATATATTGCCGACCAAGGAGTTACCTGTAAAGGAATTACTATCGAAGATGACTGCTGGTTAGGACATGCTGTAACCGTAATAGATGGAGTAACTATCGGTAAAGGTAGTGTAATTGGTGCTGGGTCAGTAGTAACAAAAGACATACCACCTTATTCGATAGCAGTAGGAACACCAGCCCGGGTTATTAAAAGTCGTTTACCTGAAGAATCGGTAAATCCTAATGATGTAGAAATGATGTCAGCTAAGTAGGTCGAGTAGAAAGTAGAAAGTAGAAAGTAGAAAGTAGAAAGTAGCAAGTAGAAAGTAACAATCAAGATTTGATGGTAAGAATCTAAAATCTATAGCCTGGTATCTGAGAAATATAATTATGAATAGTAGAAAAGCTGCATCAAAATGGAAACGCTTACAAGAAACTGTATTAACTCTCTTACTTGGGAATATCCCTACTAAAGTAATAGGTTCAAACTTAAGAACTTTCTTTTATCGCGGTATTTTTGCAGGTTTAGGAAAAGGAGTTTACTTACAAGATAGCGTTGAATTTATTAATACTCCCTGTATAGAAATTGGCAATAGAGCGCAAATTTTACGAGGAGCAAATATAAACGCGATAGGAAACCCTAAAAACAAAATTTCCATTGGTGATGGAGTACAAATTCAACAAGGTGTTGATATTAGAGCATTGAACGATACTCACTTACAAATAGAAGAAGACACATTTATTGGTCCTTACGTTTGTATTGCAGGGCCAGGAAACATCAAAATAGGAAAAGGTTGTTTAATTGCAGCACACTGTGGATTATTTGCGAATAATCATAACTTTGTAGACCCAGTTCAATATATTGCCAGACAAGGGATTACTCGTAAAGGAATAGTCATAGAAGATGATTGTTGGCTCGGACATGGTGTAACAGTAACAGATGGAGTCACCATTGGAAGAGGTAGCGTCATCGGTGCGGGTTCAGTAGTAACAAAAGACATTCCCCCTTACTCCATAGCCGTAGGTACCCCAGCAAAAGTTGTAAAAAGCCGTATTGCGGAAAAACAGAAAGTAGGGAGTAGGGAGTAGGGAACAGTTAGGAGTTAGGAGTTAGGAGTTAAGAATTAAGAATTAAGAATTAACTGTAATGGGAGCCGAAAAGCTCCTTTTTTTGTTTTCAATAACTGGTTAACTGCTTCCCGCTCTTAACTAGTTCCCATGTAGAACTTGGGAACTAGTTAAG
>CAKZYM010001132.1 GCA_937884685.1 uncultured Calothrix sp. | reverse complement strand
CCTTATTAAGGAGAGGGAATAAGGGTGAGATTAAATTTGTATTTCACCCAATTATCAATTACCAATCACCAATTTTCAACTATTCGTTTTCCAACTAAGTTCGCAAATTGTACCTTTAGGGGAAAGTGATTCTCGTCTAAAGTTTCCTTTTAATTTCTTCGCCAATATTTTACTAGCTTTTGTTCCTTTATTTTCCAGGTTTGATTTAATCCCCGAACCGTTATCTTTTACCCACAAATGATATTTTTTTCCTGAATATTCACCAGATGCTTGAATCCGTTTTACTCCTTTAGCATGTTTACCAACGTTACATAATGCTTCTTCTAAAAATAAACATATTCCGCATTTTTGCTCTGTGGTTAAATTTTTATCATCAATGGGGTCAAAGTTGCGAATTTTAACTTTCAATGTATGAAAAAATTCAAAATCTTTTCTTTCTAAGGTACTAGAATAAACTTCGTATAATAAATAGTGCAGTGGTCGATTTAAATCTAAAATAAATCCACTTCCCAAGCGTAAAACTTCTTTATCTCCTAATGCTTCTAATTTCAGATATTCGCTTAGTTCTCTTATCTCATAATTTAGTTTTTCAAATTGCGAAATCAATTTTTCATATGGTATATCTTTAGCACGCATATGTCTTAAACCATAAGCGAGGGTTTGTAGGGGTCCGTTATGAATTACGTCGAAAGTATACGCGATTGTGTTTTGACGCTCTGCAATTTGCGATCGCAAAAATTTGTCGTGTTGATAAAATGCGAAAGCGCTTAACCCAACTGCGTTTATTGCCAATATCAGAAAGTTAGGTGCAATAGGAATCCATATTCCCCAAACCCACAACATCATATAACCGCAGCCAATTAAAACCACTCCCGCTACACCAACGCTAAGTAAATTTTCCCATACCGATTGGGTGATTCTTCCCAAGAAAATCGGCACCAAACCCCAAATAATTATCCAAATATATTCTTGTATATCTCCCCAACTGCTCAACATTGGACGACCATCAATTACATAACTCAAAATTTCGCTGATAGCATGAGCATGATAATCTATTCCATAAATTTGACCTGTCAATTTCAATGTTGGCACAGCAGAACTATAAAAAATATCCCCCGCACTAGGATTGCGATTACCGATTAAAATAATACTATTGCGAAACCATTTAGGATTAACATTGTTGTTAATCACATCTCGCATTGAGACAACCCGGAAAGGTTTTTTGCTATTACGAAAATTGATTAAAGTATATAAACCATCAACCTTAACATTGACATATCCACCAAAATTTTGATTATTAATTCGGGGTAGTTCCTTGGAAGCAATCATTAATGCATTCGGGTCTTTTATTCCCGCTCCTAACTCAATTCCTTCAGCATCAAAATATTGAGTAATTAACTGTAATGCTAGAGAAAATTTATTTTCTGAAGGATTTTCATTAACAGATGTATGCAAGAAATAACGTCGAAATTTACTATCCACATCAAAGCGTAAATCAACAAATCCTACCTGTTCCGATAACAAGCTTTTATGTGGAGGAATTTCTCCGGGTGGTAATATTTTTTCAATACCAATAATATTAGTATTTTCTCGTAATATCCGAGCCAATTCATCGCTACCGGGTTTAACCGGAACATCCTTAAATAAATCCAAACCAATCGCTCGTGGTTTATAACTTTGCAGCTTAGTTAATAACTCAGCAATTTTTCTATCAGGGATTGGATATTGTTTGCTCAATCTAATATCTTCTATATCAATTCCCACAATTACAACCCGCTCATCTAACGGTTCCTCCGGACGTAAACGCAACATCGTATCGAGGAAGAACCATTCCATAGATTGCATTCCTCCGAACATACGAATCACAATCACCACAACCAGAACAATCATTCCCGGAGGAGCAGCACGGAACCACAGCTTGAATTCCTTGTTAATAAGTTTGAGGATTCTTGTTCTCACAGTCTTATTTAGGGAGTAGAAAGTAGAAAGTAGAAAGTAGGGAGTAAAGATTTATGAGTTAGGAATTAGGAGTTAATAATTAATAACTATAATTTTATTCCTCTTCATCTTCCCATGCTCAATGCTCAATCCCCAATTACCAATTACCAATTTTTAATCAATCAACCCTTCTTCTCGGGCACAAATTTCGGTTTGGATTCGCAGATTCTTACCGCTTTTCTTGCAGTTTTCGGGATACAATCCTAAAACGTCTTGGATTTTTGTCCAATAAGTCCGGATTGAACGCTCGGATTTATACATTCTGTTGGAGATTTCTTTATCAGTTAAACCATCTTCAAAAGCCATTCGTAAAACTTCCATCCATTCGGGTTTGAGTTCGATTCCCGATTTGATATCTTGTGTATGAGTTGCTCCGATAATTGCTAATTGAACTCGTGTGAGCATTTCATCTTCGGGTAATCCCTTGTCAGCAATCGCAAATCCACCTTGATGATTATCAATATCGTGTTTAATCCGAATTAATGCTTTCACATAACTACTTTGAACGATGAAATTTTGATGGGGATATTCTTTAAGTAAATTTTGTAAAAGTTGAATTCCTAAATCAACCTCTGCTCTTTCTCCTTTCCGGTCGGGAATCGATAAATCCATAACAATCAAATCAAAATGATGAGATTGAATTAGAGCGAGTGTTTCTTGTGCAGCTTGAGCTTTAACAATAGAAGCATGGGAATAGTCGCGATTCAATACGTCAAAAGTACCAGTTAACATCACCGGATGGTCGTCTACAACAAGAATGCTCAGTTTCTTCTCCACTTGTAAATCCTCATCTACCTCTTGTTGTGTTTGAAAGTCTATAGATACCATATTTTTACTTTTATTTATCTGAAGAAAATTTGAGATTTTAGTTTATTAGCAGAATTATTCCGCTTAGTTGTTTAATTTTAAATTGAGATGCATCTCTAATCCATGCACAAAAATGCAATTTTAGATAAATCTAATTATAAAAAAATACTCTATTTCCCCAAAGATTGCACAAAACTGTATTGCTATATTCACATAATTTTATAGTATGTATCATAAAATCTTAAACTTATAAGTTTAAAAGTATAGATATGTCAATAAAATTCAGTTTCGAGCAATATTTCAAGCTAGGTTTTACAATTGTTTGTAGTTGCGCTTTAACGGCAAATCAAGCATTAGCACAGCAAAGCAATAATATCATCCCCGATAATACTTTAGGTGGAGAAAATTCTCGTTTAAATTCCAACGTTGAAATTAACGGAATTAATGCAGACAGAATTGATGGTGGAGCGAGACGGAATAGTAATTTATTTCACAGCTTTCAAGAGTTTAATATTAACAACAATCAAGCGGTTTATTTTGCTAATCCCGATGGTGTAGAAAATATATTGACCAGAGTAACTGGTGGTAATCAATCGAATATTTTTGGGACTTTAGGAGTTGATGGTGCTGCAAATTTATTTTTGATTAATCCCAACGGAATTGTATTTGGAGAAAGTGCGAGTTTGGATTTAAAAGGTTCTTTTGTAGGAACAACTGCTTCGGGATTACGGTTTGGTGAACAAGGTAATTTCAACGCTACAAATCCAGAAATACCAGGTTCATTAACTGTTAATCCTTCAGCATTGTTTTTTAATCAAGTAGAAGCGAGTGGAGGAATAATTAATAAATCCCAAGCACCAGCAGGGATAAGTCCGAATGGAAATGAAATTAAAGGATTACGAGTTCCCGACGGTAAAAGTTTGTTGCTCGTCGGTGGTGAGATTAACTTTGATGGTGGTGGATTGATAGCTCCGGAAGGAAATATTGAATTAGCTTCTGTAACTGTTCCGGGAACGGTAGGGTTAAATATTTCTGGTGATACTTTTAGTTTGAATACTCCCGAAGATTTAGAAAGAGGAGATATTAAATTAGTAAATAAATCCCATTTAGTTGTTTCTGGTTCTGGTGGGGGAAATATTAAAATCAATGCTGGTAATTTAGAAATTTCTGATTCATTTATATTTGCTGGAATTGGTGAAAATTCAGATAATCCTAATGCACAAGCGGGAGATATTAACCTTAATGCTACGGGTTCGATTGAATTTAAAGATGATAGCGCTATAAATAATAGCGTTTACAGTCAAGGAAATGCTGGAAATATAAATATTAATGCTCGTGAAAGTATTTTATTACAAGGTACAATGAATTTCGATTGGACTGAGAATAATTACAATATTGAAGATGCTCAATTAACTACTATTTCTAGTTTAGTATTACCGGAAGCTATAGGTAACGCGGGAAATATTCAAATAATTACAGGTAATCTTTCTCTCAACGATGAAGCTTCTATTTATAGCGATACTATGGGAAAAGGAAACGCAGGTAATATTACTATCAATACTCGCGATGCTGTTAGTCTTGATAATATTAGTGATATTAGAAGCAATGTATCTTTAGAGGGAGTTGGTAAAGGTGGAGATATCCGCATGATAACCAAAAACCTTACTTTAACTAATGGAAGTCGGATATCGACAACAGTTTTAGGGGAAGCAAATGCAGGTAATATTTTAATTGAAGCTAGCGATAGTGTGAAGGCAGATGGATTTTTTGGAAATCCCAACGCTGTTTCTTCAATTGATAACTTATCAGATGGAATCGTTGTATTTAGTGGTATTACAAGCAATTTTTTTGGTTTAGGTGTTGGTAAAGGAGGAGATATTCAAATAACTACTGACAATTTTTCTGCAAGTAATCTCGCGCAAATATCTTCCACTACAATCGGACAGGGAAATGCAGGTAATATCACTATAAATGCTCGCGAGCGAGTTACTTTTAACGATTTAGGAAGTGTCGAAAGCGCAGCTACAAATATTTCTAATTTCTTTCCTGAATATGGTGATGTTATTGTAGGAAATGCTGGTGATATCCGCATCAAAACGGGTGAATTGCTATTAAAAAATGGTGGTTCTCTTCAAGCTTCTAATGATGGAGGAAAAAACGCAGGTAATATATTTTTAGATGTGCGGGATACAATTACTTTTGATGGTGTAGCTAGTAACGGTATCAACAGTAGTGCTAGTACAATTGCAAAAAATGGTAATGCAGGAAATATTGAAGTCAAAACTGGCTCGCTATTCTTAAACAATGGTGGCTATATGATTACTGCATTATTTGGAGAAGGAAGCGCTGATGAGATACAAAGCGCTGGTGATATCAAAATTAATGCTCGCGATACAGTTAAGATAGACGGTGAATTTAGCGGATTAATTACTAACCTATTAAACGGTGCGGGTGAAAGTGGAAATATAGAAGTTGAAACAAAGTCACTTTCTATAAGTAACGGTGCTGTCTTATCTACTTTAACAGCAGGAAAAGGAAATGCAGGTAATATCGAATTAATTGGTGGTACTCTATCTCTAGATAACAGTGGATTTATTCTTACTCAGACTTTGAATAAGGGAGATGCAGGTACAATTGACTTGAATTTTACTGACTCAATATTATTATCTAACTCTAGTCTTATTTCTAGTGATGTTGGTGTAGAAGCAGAAGGAAAAGGTGGTTCTATTAATATCAATACTCAAGATTTAAGATTAATTGATAGTTCTCAAATTACTTCTAACGTTTTTGGTAAAGGAAAAGGAGGAGATATTAATATCAATGCTTCTGAATCTGTCAACCTTTCAAGTATTGATTCTAATGGTTTATTTGGTGGAATATTAACTTCAACAGAAGCAGGTGCTTCCGGTGATGCAGGAAATATAACCATAACTACTCGTAATTTTAATATTAAAGATGATGCAATTATAAACGCAAGAACTTTTAATGATGGGAATGCTGGAAATATAACTTTTAATGCTAATAATTTTACAGCAACAAACGGTGGAGCAGTTACTACAACTACCTTTAGTAACGGTAATGCTGGTGACATCAATCTGAATATTAAAGATAGAATTACCTTGTCTGGAATTGGAACATCTTTGAGGAGTGGTTTATTCGCTAATACTTCTCCAATCTCAACCGGAGAAGGAGGTAGTATACTTATCGACCCCCGTTTAGTAATCATAGAAAATGGTGCAGGAATATCTGTTGGTAGCGATGGTACCGGAGATGCAGGAGATATCACATTACAAGCAGGTACTCTTCAATTAAATAACGGTTTCATCTCCGCTCAAACAGCAAGTACCAAAGGTGGAAATATTGGTTTACAAATAAGCAAATTATTACTACTCCGGAACGAAAGCCAAATCACCACAACCGCAGGAAACGAACAATTTGGGGGAAACGGTGGAAATATCAATATCAATTCTAAGTTTATCGTCGCACCACAAAACGAAGACAGCGATATTACCGCGAATGCTTTTAGTGGTAATGGTGGAAAAGTAGATATTATTAGTAACGGTATTTTTGGTATTGAAACTCAAGCAAGTTTAACGGATAAAAGCGATATTACAGCAAGTTCAAAAACAGGTATTTCCGGTGAAACAAATATCAACGCAGACGATACGAGTTCAATTCAAAATAGTTTCACCGAACTTTCTCCCAATATCGACACCGACGCAATAATTGCTAACAGTTGTATTGCTAGGGGTAATAAAAAACAAGAAAATTCATTCAGAAATACAGGTTCTGGTGGTTTAGCTAGTAATCGTCCCGGTAACGTTTTAACTTCCGAATATATAACCGGTGAAGTGAGAAATATTGATAGTTTTAATCAAGCTTGGAAAAAAGGAGATGCGATTGTTGAACCCCAGGGATTATATCGGATGGAGAATGGAGAATTATTGTTGAGTCGGGAATGTAACCCAGCAATACCCTAGAAGGGTATCGCTACATCTACAAAGCCCACCTTCGTGGGCTAAATTCTAATAGTCCACGAAGGTGGGCTTTGCAATTGTAGCCCCAGGCTTCTAGCCTGCGGGCTGTTTAAAACGGCTGATATCTAATTGAAAAGTTAAACCCGTTTTCAGATAAGGAATTACCGTTTTCTCCTCTTCCAATGAATGGAATCCCGTAATCAAATCGCAATCCCAATCCTTTCAAGGGTTGCCATTGTAATCCCAATCCTAAACTAGCAAGGGTCTGTGGGTCGGGGTTACTATTCCGATTGTTCCAACCGGTTCCGATATCAAAAAATGGGATTAATTGTAGGGTTTCTACTTGGGATAATAAAGGAATTCTTGCTTCTATTCCTCCTACTATTCCGCTGTCGGTGACGACTTGATTTTGACGATATCCTCGGACTGTATCTACTCCCCCGATGCTGATTTTTTCTGCTGATAGTAGGGAATCTCCTGTAAGTTGGGTGTTAACTTTGGCTAGCATCAATATTCGGGGAGATAATCTTTGTACCCATTGGAATTGTCCGACCCAAGCGACGAAACGTCCGTCTGTACCGGAATCGTTGACGGTGGAATCGAAAGCATCGATACCAACACTAAATTGCGATCGCGCTGCTAAAACGCTATTAGCATTACGTCTCAGCCAATCTTGGGAAAAGCGAATGACGCTGAGTTTTGATTCTCCTTCTTCGGGTCCTTCGGTGAAGGAAAAGGGAATGTCATCGAGGATGAAGGTTTGAGAACGTCGTAAATCGAAGGCTAAACCTAAAGTGATTTCGTTGTCTGGGGTATAGACTAAGGGTTGTCTGAGGTTGAAGGAAAGGGTTTCGGTTTCGCTACGAATATCTAAGTCGTTAAATTCGTCTTCAATAATCCGACTATCGCTGTTACTGAAGCGGATACCAACTGTTCCGTCGAGGGAATTAAAGGGAATAGAATAGTTGAGACTGTAAACGTCTAAGCCTTCGGTGACACCGTATTCAGCGCTGAATTCATCTGCAAATCCGAGTAGGTTATCGTGAGCGATGAAGATACTTGCTTGTTCGGAACCGACGCTGGGGGATTGATTGTTAGCAAATGTAACTCCAGCGTGGAATGCTGGAGCTTCGGTGATTTCAACCTGTAAAATATTGTTTCCCGGAACGCTTCCTGCGGTTAATTCAGCGTTGACTCGTTGGATAACGGGGTCAATTTGTAAGAGTTGTAATGCTTGTTCGAGACGATTTTGATTTAAAGGTTTCCCAGCGAGTCTTTGAATTCGGGAGCGTACATAGCTTTTTTTTAATCTTTGTAATCCAGTAATCGTAATATCTTCGAGTTCACCTTCTACTATCTGAATTTGTACTATACCGTCAGCGACATTTTGATTGTTGGGAATAAAAGCACCGCTATTGATATAGCCATTTCCAGCGTAAAGTTGGGTGATTTGAGACCGTAATTGTAGTAGTTGCTCGAATGCGATTTTTTTATTTTCTAAAGGTTGTTTTAACCGATTAATTTCATCTTGTAAAACAGAGTTTCCTTTGATTTTAATTTCTCTGATAAAAAAAGTTTCACCGCTAGGGAAAGTCGTTTTGGGTAAATTCTCTTCTGTCGATGCTGGGAGTATGGGGTCGGTTTCTGTCGGTGTTGTTGTGGGTAAAGTTGGTGATGGTTGGGGAATAGTTTCTTCTAGTTTAGCTGGTGTATTCGGAGGAATATTCACTCCGGATGGAGGTGTGGATTGTGCAGATACAGCTAGTGGAGTCACAGCAATCGTGCAAAAGAATATCAAAAATAGCTTTTGAAACTGTAGGTAAGAATCCATTGTTGATATTATTATATGTACTAAAAAATACAACAAAAATATAGGTTTAAATATTATTGCTTAATTAAAATACCATGATTATTTTTTTGAGGATTTCAGAAAACTGCAAATTTAATGTAAAAAAGTGATATTAGTGCTTATTTCTGTTAATTTTTAAATAATCTACTAAATTCACCCAAAATGTATTTTAAATAACTTTTTTGTATAATTTGTTCGCTGGTTCCTAGTCTCCGACTGGGAACCCATTGCTTGAGGCTCTGCCTCTAGTAATACCACGAGTCAGAGTCTCGTTAACTGTATTCCCAGGTGGAACCTGGGAACAAGAAGAAGCCCTTACTACTAACATTATGAAATTCAAAAACAAATATTTCAATTTTCTACAAATATTATTCTGTACGACTTTATTATTTTGTCTATCCTTGGGACAAGTTGTATCGGTTTCGGCTCAAAATCCGCAGATAAATTTATTAATTGAAAGAGGAATCAAAGACTATAATAATCGTAATTTTACCAGTGCAATTAAACACTGGCAGTCAGCTTTAATTAAATATAATCAATATAATCAACTCAATAAAAATAATCCTTTAGCGACAGCAGTTATCAATGAAAATTTAGGACGTGCTTATCAAAAGTTAGGCGAAAATCAAGCCGCTATTACATCGCTATCGGCTGCAATTAGTGATTATAAAACTGTAAAAGATGTTCCGCAAGTTGGACGAATTAAGACGGAATTGGCTCAAGTTTATAGCAATTTGGGACAACCTCAAAAGGCTATCGCTCTTTTATGTGGAAAGCAAGCAAGTAAAATCAGGGATTCTCAGAGTCAGGTAATTGAAACCGTAGAATGTATTCCGGAAAGCGCGGTAGAGATTGCTAATAAATATAGTGATAAACCGGGTAAAGTTGCAGCTTTAGGAGTTCTCGGTGAGGTATATCGGTTAATTGGAAATTACGACCGAGCTATAGCGTATTTACGAGCGGCCCAATTTGATGCAGAAGATAATTTTTTGATTTTTAATAGTTTGGGTAATGCTTATTTAAATCGCGCTCAATTACGAGAATTACAAGCAAATTCGGCTGCTCAAATTGGTCTTGATGATAAGGAAATAGAATTTAATCAAAAGTCTAGAACAGATTTTCAAGGAGCTAATCAATATTTTCGGGTTAGTATCAAGTTTGCTCGCGAACGAAACCAGAGTTTGGCTGAAATGCGGGGATTATTAAACTTACTGAAGTTGGGTTCTCATATAGGTAAAAATGAACCCAAAGTTGTTGATGATGCGACTTTTAATAATACTGCTAAAGATGCTTTAGCGCTTCTGGAAAATTTACCCGATTCAGACACAAAAGTCTATGGAGCTATTGATTTAGCATATTTACAGCGGAATTCTCAAAGAAATTCACCCTTTACCTATTGTCCGAATCAGTTAGTTTTACCGGAACAATCATTAAGTTTACTGCAAAAATCTGTACTAACTAGTAATAATCTCAAAGATAATCGCCTTCAATCCTATGCTAGCGGTGCTTTAGGACATTTTTGGGAATGCCGTCAAGATAATCAAAAAGCATTAACATATACTCAAAATGCCATCTTAGCAGCAGATAAAAATTTAAGTGCAAAAGAGAGTTTGTATCTATGGGAATGGCAAGCTGGACGTATTTTAGAGAAGCAGAACCGAAAGAAGGAAGCTATCGAATCTTATCAAAGAGCATTTGAAACCCTCGAAGATATTCGTCTAGATATTCTGACAGCGAAACGAGATATCCAGTTTGACTTCCGCGATGTCGTCCGACCACTATACCGCAACCTAGCACAGTCGCGGCTGGAACTATTACAGAGTGGAGCAATTCCAGAGAAACAGCGTCCTCAAGAATTATCTAAAGTTGTTAAAACCATCGATGCATTGAAACTAGCAGAATTACAGAATTATTTTGGTAACGATTGTGTTTTGAGCGGGTTGAATCCCAAGCAGGTGGACGAACTTCTTGAAGATAATCAAAATAAAGCAACTTTTGAAAACACAGTTTTTTTGAGTTCAATTATTCTAGATGGTAAAACCGGGATATTATTGCAATCAGCCAATCAACCAACAAAATTCAAATGGATTGAAGATTCACAACAACAGGGTGAAGACAAAATAGTCAGTACTGAGAAACTCGAAAGTAAAATTGCTGAATTTAGCGAAGGTTTAGTTCAAGGACCAGCAGACCCTAACTTCGACACAACAGCAGCAGCACAACTATACGACTGGATAATTCGACCCTTCGCTGAAGACATCAAAGCCGAAAAAGCCACAACCTTAGTATTTATCCAAGATGGATTTTTACGTAGCGTACCAATGGCCGCACTTTACGACAATCAACAGCAAAAATATTTAGTCGAAACCTACGCAATTGCGACAACTCCCAGCTTACGACTAACCGTAACCCAACCAAACCGCAGCAAACAGAGAGCATTAATATTAGGTTTAACAGAACAATCCACAATCGACGGAAAGCTTTTTCCCGAGCTTTTTGCAGTCAAAAAGGAAATCGGTGTAGTCAAACAACAATTTTCCAATCATACCGACTTAATCGACGAGAATTTTATCCCCCAAAACTTCCAGCAACAACTACAAAAAAATGCATATCCCATCATTCACATAGCAAGTCACGCTCAATTCGGAATTATTCCCGAAGACACCTTCATAGTCACGGGTAAAGACAAAAAACTCACCATCGGTCAACTCGAAAACTCATTACAAAATCTTAGAAACCAATCCGATAGCGTCGAACTTTTAGCACTCACCGCTTGTCAAACCGCATTAGGTGACGACCGGGCCACCCTAGGATTAGCTGGAGTAGCATTACAAGTCGGAGTTAAAAGCGCAGTTGCATCATTATGGAGCGTTCAAGATGCATCAACATCCAGACTAGTAGAAGAATTTTACAAGAATTACCGCGAACAGGGAATGAGCATTGCTCAAGCATTACAAAAAGCCCAAATCAAGATGATTAATGCTAAAAATTTACCCTCTTCAGAAAGAATAAAGATTAATTATGACCATCCATATTATTGGGCCGCGATGATTGTTATCGGTAATTGGCTTTGAGTAGGGAGACAAGGAGATGGGAAGAAGAGAAGAATAAATAATTATCTCCCCTCTCCTTAATAGTTTGAGGGGTTGGGGTTGAGGTTTTGAGATATACCTCTCCAGAGGAGATTTTAGAAATACAGCATATTTCACCTTCATGAAGTACATTCTAACGGGCAGGGATGCCCGTAC
>CAKZYM010001131.1 GCA_937884685.1 uncultured Calothrix sp. | reverse complement strand
TAATTTCTGTATACTCACAAAAAATATTAAGTCCAATTTTCAGAATATACAAAACAACAACAGTAGCTATTGCTGGGTCAATTGGTAATCCAGATATTCCTACTAAGTAAACAATTAACCCAGTAAGTAAAGGTGTGCTTGCTGGATTTTTGCTATATTCTTTAACTTGAGTACGAAAGCCATCATCACCGCAAAGCTCATTACGCAAAACATTTAAAGTAGTTTGCCATAAAGACTTTTTTTCGGGTAAAGCTACTGCTCCATTTTTTTCTACCCATAAATCTTCAAAAGCTGTAGGAATATTTCCTTTATGTCTTTCTAATTCATCTAATGCACGTATTCCTGGTGGATAATCCTGTAATACCTCTCGCATCGTATGAATTTCATTAATTGCTACTTGTGCATTCATTACAAACTGGAATTATTATTTAAAAAAACCAAAATCATCTTATATTGAAGAATTTTGAATTTCTGTAAATTATGAATGATAGGGAATAGGGCATTGGGCATGGGAGAATAGAGTGTAGAAAAACTTTTAACCACTAATTCCTAGCCACTAACAATTAACAACAAACTCATTTGATATGCAAATTACCAAATGTTTGCACGTAGCAATTCTCGTTACTGACCTAGACCGAAGCGAACAATTTTATGGAGAAATTCTGAAATTACCTAAAACAGAACGTTCGCGAAATTTTCCCGGTAGCTGGTATCAACTTGGTGAATATCAATTACACCTTATAGTTGCATCTTCAATTTCCGAACAGGTTAAAAACGAAAAATGGGGACGCAACCCCCACATTGCTTTTTCAGTTTCCGACTTAGATGCCGCCAAAAAGCAGCTATTAGATTATAACTGCTCAATTCAACCAAGCGCTTCCGGTCGTCGAGCATTATTTACCCAAGACCCAGACGGGAATATTATTGAATTAAGCGAAGGGTGAAGAGTTAGGAGTTAGGAGTTAGGAGTTAGGAGTTAGGAATTATAATTTATAACTGTTCCCTGTTCCCTATTCCCTATTCACTGTTCACTGTTCACTGTTAACTGTTCACTGATAACTGATAACTGATAACTGATAACTGATAACTGTTCACTGAATGAAGTTCGCATATACTTACAGCGACCCTTTATTGGAAACAACTCCCGAAATTACTAGTTTTGGATGGGAAGTAGATAAGGTTTATCAAGATTTAGGAAAACGCTCGGAATTACAGCAATTATTTCAGGATTGTCAGAAAAATCCTCCAGATTGCGTTTTGATTCGACGGTTGGAAGAGTTAGGGGATTCGGTTGAGGAAGTTACATCGAGTCTTTCCCAATTTGAAAAGATGGGAATAAACCTTGTAGCAGTAGAACAAAATTACAATTCTGTGACAAAAGCTACGAATACCCACGCTAATTTACTACAACTTTTAAACGAAATTCAGCAACAAAAACGCAGCCGTCGCATCCGACAAGGACATGCTCGCAATCGCTTAGATGCAGCACCACCACCGGGTAAAGCTCCTTATGGTTATCGTCGGAGTAAAGCAAAATATACTATTGACCGTACCACTTCCCCAGTAGTCAAAGAATTTTTTGATAACTTTTTGCTGTACGGTTCCCTACGGGGAGCAGTGCGACATTTAACCAAGAAATACGGTAAAAAAATATCTGTGACTACCGGAAAACGCTGGTTATCGAATCCGGTATATCGTGGTGATATTGCTTATAAAAATGGAGAAATTGTCCGCAATACTCACAATGCAATCATTTCTCGTGAAGAAGCAGCCCAAGTCGATAGAATTTTACGTCGTAACAGTCGTTTACCATCCCGTACAGCAAGTGCTAAGCGTTCTTTAGCAGGTTTAATCGTTTGTGGTGAATGTCAATCCCAGATGAGCATTACTCGGGTTACTTTTCACAGACAGAAAAAAGAGTATATTTATTTACGTCCTATCAACTGTGATAAACATAAAAAATGTCGTGCTATTTCTTACCAAAAAGTATTAGAAAACACGATTGAAAAAGTTTGTAGTGAATTACCTCAAGCAGTAGAAAAGATGAACTTTCCATTTTTTGATGAGGTAAAAAATAATTTAACTCAAGCTATTATTTCGCAACAACAAATATTAGAACAAATACCAGCATTAATCGAAACCGGTATTTTAGACGAAGAAACAGCCAAACTTAGGAATTACAAACTCCGTACCGAAATATCCAAACTCCAAACACAATTAGAAATACTACCACCAGTAAACTTACGTTCCGTCGCTCAAGCCGTTTCCATCCCGCAATTTTGGCTAGACCTATCAGAAACAGAAAGAAGATTTTATTTTAGAGAATTCATCAGCAAAATCGAAATCATTCGCCAAAATCAAGATAATAAAGATTGGGATTTACGAATTATATTTATTTTTTAAATTGGGAATTGGTAATTTGTAATTGGTAATTGGTAATTGGTAATTGGTAATTGGTAATTGGTAATTGGTGGTTGGATAAATTCTCAACTTCTAACTCATAACTTTTAACTCCTAACTCCTAACTCCTAACTCCTAACTCTTAACTCCTAACTCCTAACTCCCAATCCAAAATCCAAAATCCAAAATCCAAAATCAAATTAAGGCTTATTCCCAGTATTCCGCACTTTAGAAACTTTACTAATTAAGTCAAACCAGAATGGGGCACCCATTGCTATAGCAATTCCACTGATAATCCAACCGGGAATTGCACGAGCAAATCTGAAAAAAGAGAACCAGCCAATATTACTATTGATTGATGGTATGATTCCTACTTGCTGTTTGACGTTTACTTGACTCCAACCAATGGGTAAAGAGATATCTGATAATGCTTCTTCTGTCTGACTTTTGAGAGTTGCAATATCTACGTATTTTAGATTTTCTTGATTTCTAATTACTATTTGTCCAGCATTACTTACAATGGTATTTCTTAAAGCTGAATCTGTAGAAAGTCTGCTTATCATATGAAATGCATCGGCATTGGCAATTACAGCAATAGTAAAACCTATAAGTAAAGCTACTCCCTTAGAATTACGTTTGTAAACCCCACTAGCTCTTTCCATTGAACTATTAAAAGAGCTTTCCATTTCTTGTTTTAATACATTAATACCGGATTCTGTTTTATCAATTCTTGTCCGGGTACGATGGGCTAAAACAGTCAAATTATCTGTGATTGATTGCGGTAAAACACTAGTTAATTTCTCAAATTTTTCATAGGTTTGATTATCTTTATCTTTTATTGCTTCTGAAAATTCTTGGTAGACTTTACTTCCTTTTTTCATTAACTGAACTATTTCACTAACGTTCGGTTGCAATCCTCCTAATGTAATTGCTCTTTCTTGGGAAGCAAACGTATCTTGTTTTAAAAACTTCAATTTACGCAATGCTTTGGCTGCATATTCGCTTTCTGGCATGTCTAATTCAAAAACGTGGATATATCTATCTACACTTTCTGCCATGCGACTAATACTAGTATGTAAATCTGCTTTTTTCTGGTTGTAATTCCATAGAATTTGCTCGAAATCAGCCTGCATTTCGGCGAATTCTTGATACATTAAACTCAGAAAATTAACGAACTTCTCATCTCCTTGTACTTGTCCTTCTAAAGCAAATAAAATATTTTGTATTTCATTGAGTCTTTCGTTTTTAAATTTTTCTACTCTTGATTCTGAAAGTTTCTGAGAAAAATCAGGAATTTGTAAAGTTTCCATCAAGGTAGTTGCATAAATATCGGCTGGAATGTAAGAAGGACCGCTATGTTTCCCGTTACCGAAAATCGTGTCGTTCTTACTTGTTCCAGGACGGGGTATTTTTAGAGGCCTAGTTAAGGAAGAAACAGCCCAAGTAGCTTTTCTGGGTAAAGTCGCTAAAAACCCTTTTGCTTCTTGATTAATATTACTAACTAAAGGATTACCATAAATATTATTTACTAATTGGATTATTTTGCCCTCTTCAGAATTACGAGTACCACCTGCAAGTAAAATCTCAATAGATTTCCTGAGATGGGCAGCCCTCCATTGTAATAATGTGGCCATTAATTCTAGTATTTCGGAAGCTAGCAAACTCAAAATCAAGTAAGTAAATACTAAACCTAAAGCAATATCCAAAATGAAAGGTAGATTCATATTATTCTCCTATTCGAGTATTTAATCGCTAATTTTGACAACATGAAGGGATTATTTTTTATTTGCTTAAATAAGATTTAAATTTTTATGAAATCACTCCAATTCTTTTTCCTGAAAAAAAATAAAAAGTTTAGTAAAAAAAGATAAATAAATTAGATTTAACGAGATAATGAATCATATGGCAGTTTCATCAAATGTTATTATTGGGGATTCACAAAGCTGGCTTCTCCATCATTTAATTAGCGATTTAAAACGATTGTCCTAGTTTATGCAAAAAGAAAGCTTTATTTGGGATCGTGTTGAAAAACAGTATCGTCGGATGGACAAACGGATAGATAGAATTTGGATAGTGGTACTGCTGGTAGCATCGGTAATAATATTTACGATTAATCTAGGTGATTTACCGCTACGAGACTGGGATGAAGGCACTGTTGCACAAGTTGCACGCGAATTGGGACGCGCTCCGAATGGTGAGATGCGATGGCTTTTCCCAACTCTTGGAGGTGAGCCGTATCATAATAAGCCGCCATTAATACATTTGATGATTTCTTGGGCTTATAAACTAGGAGGTGTTAACGAGTGGACTACCCGTTTACCCGGTGCAATTTTAACAGCTATTTCAGTACCTTTTCTGTATAGTATCGGCAGAGAAATATTCCATCAACGCATTTGTGCTATCTACAGCGCTTTAGTTTTCTTAACAATGTTGCCAGTAGTGCGCCACGGAAGGCTGGCTATGTTAGACGGTGCAGCAGTTTGCTTCTTCACGATTATGCTGTTGTGTGTATTGCGATCGCGTCGTAATTTGCGCTATTGCTTGGGGGTAGGCATCGGTTTTGCACTGATTTGTTTAACCAAGAGCATTTTGGGCATATTGTTGGGTGTTGTGGCGATGATATACCTATTTTGGGATACGCCGCGATTGCTTACGAGCAAGTATATGTGGATGGGAATATTTATCGGTATTGTTCCGGTAGCCTTTTGGTACGGTGCCCAATGGATACATTACGGACAGAATTTTGTAAACACGGGGATGATGAATCAATCATTCAGCCGTATTTGGAATTCTGTAGAAGGACATTCCGGGCCACCCTGGTATTATTTGCTAGAAATCCTTAAGTACACCTGGCCTTGGTTGATTTTCGTACCAGCTTCTTTACGTTTCGCTTGGGAAAATCGCAATCTCAGCTGGGCAAAACTTGTACTGGTTTGGTTCAGTGTTTACTTGATAGCTATTTCTGTGATGGGAACCAAGCTTCCTTGGTATGTGTTCCCGATTTACCCTTCGATTGCTTTGATGATTGGAGCAAAGTTAGGTCAGGTAGAAAATTTACCTTTGTTGACCCCGTTACCCAGATTTTGGGTAGTAATGCTAAGCTTCCTAGCTTTAATTTCGGCAGCTGCTAGCACTTACTATAGCTGGAACGGTACACCTGCACTGGAATTACAGCTGATATTTGCCTCCCTAAGCGTAACCATGGCTTTAGCGGCTTTAAGGGCACAAAGAGGTGACAGAGAGTTCCTCAAAGTACTTTTATGGGGAACCTATGTATCTTTACTATTATTCGTAAAATCTGATTACTGGGTATGGGAACTCAATGAAGATTATCCAGTTAAACCAGTTGTGCAGATGGTAAACAGAGCCAATCCACCAGTAAAGACAGTTTACATTTCTTCAGCCATCAACCGACCATCACTAGAATTTTATAGCGAAGGTACCATAAAACCTGCCTCCCCAGATTACCTGAGATACAATTGGCAGCATGAGAAACAACCATACTTCTTACTTGACGAAAATGCTCTGAAGGATTTTCCAGCAGATTCAGTGCAAGTAATAGATAAGCAAGGGAATTGGACTTTAGTTACGAAAAAGACTGCTCCCTAACTCAAAAAATTAAGTATGGGTCTGTTTTTAACTTTCAAGATTTCGACCTTGTTCAATTGAGCTACGTGTTAGGAGCGTGACCCTATGGTCATATTTACTTACCTAAACTTTGTAGTAGACATGAAGCTTATATAGAGACGTAGCAATGCTACGTCTCTTTCAATGTGAAATCACGTTTTCATCTTTTCATATTTTTATATGACTAACATCGCGCTCCGCTAACAGAAACACCAGATTTTTAGTCCATAAAGGCAAATAAATTTTATATACAAATAAATCTAGATAAACAAGGTAGTCATAATTAAAGGGGACATTCTTCAATTCCGAGTCCCCCTTCGGCTTAACAAAAATACAATATCTTCACCAATATAAATCTGTGAAAAATTGTGAAAAATATAGTTTATTTTTCTTCTGTACTCCTATTTTTTATCTATATTCTCTATATTATCGAGAGGCTTTTGACCATCTGGCTCAACAGTGTTTGTTTGAGTCACGGTTAACATACCGCATATAATAGCACTTCCTAAAATAAGAGCTACCAAAGGATGCTTAAAAAATACAAAATCTCGTAAAATTCGAGCTAAAGGTCGGCTTTGACGACGCAGTACAGATGAAAGAGTAATTTGTTTTAAAGGGAATGGGTCGCGCACGTAATTACCGCTACGACATACTACTAGCCTTTCCTGACAGTACGGACAATTATATAACCCAGTACAAGTTTTCAAAGCTTTTGCCGTAGCATTTTTTTGGCAAATGGGGCAAGTAACGTAATGATTATCAAAGGTGTGTGTGTTCATCTACCTCGTCCGCTTATTCTATTTACCTGGCACGTATAACAATTGGTATAACTGATAAATTTGTGCTTATACAACCGAAACACGGTTAAAAATAAGCAATGCGCGATACATATAAACGCTCTTTGGATAACGAACATTTTTATGACTGCAACACGAGTATAGCTATATTTAAATAACTCTGAGTTAACCGACCCACTAATTTTTCATCAATCAATTGTCGATTCATTTGATTGTAGCCCGGATTAAATGTGTGGAATATTACATGTCTGTGACCTTGCTAAGCGTGATAGTTAAAGACTGCCTATCGCGTTGTATTCAACAAGCGAGAAATTGCGTTTTTATCGCTTTTCGCAATTAGCAGGTATCTACTGTTTACTATTTAAGCACCTCCTCCACAAAAATTCTGAGTAATTACAGTTTTTTTTACCAAAGCTTTGTAAAGCTATCAGACAAATTATGTGAATTACCCATAAGTATTCTACTGAACTGACAACTTATACCATTCTCAACAAGCTCGAATAAAGCCAGTTTATTCCACTGAAAACATGATTTCACATTTAGCAATGAGTTAGATATACAGCTGATTAGCAAGAAGCCAGGTCTGCGTATAGTAGTGCAAGTTTCTACACTCTAATCTAGTTATACAAAGGGTTTTTTCTAAAAGTGGTGATTATGTAGACTATAGATAAAGGTTAGACGATTAATAATTTCCTTTCTGCTTTTACAAAACAGCATGGATAAATAAAGATAACAATTTTTAGCTCTATCAAAATTCTTTAGATATGCCTAGCTTATAGTTTTATTTAATAAATATAAATAAATACAAAGACAAATAAATGTAAATCACTTAAGTAAAATTTATAAAAAAACGATTATTAGATTGAATGATTTATTAACATACTTTTAAATTTTTATCCAATTTTTGACCATATCTATATTATTAATTAATCATTTTCGGTTCCTGAGTACTCAATATATTATTTAAGCAGCAGAAAAAAGGGACAAGGATTAGAAAGTAGGGAATAGAAAAATGTAGGCACTGATAAAAATAACAATTATATGATTATCATTTTATCCAATGTTATTAAGCACTCAACATCTCTAGGAACCGACAGAATCTAGTTTGCTAAGAAATATTATGAGAATTTAATCTACTTATTATTTTTATTAATTTTATTAAAGGTTTTAGCAAAGATTCTACAGTTAGCAGGAATTTATTTTTAGTTTAGATTAGATAATTCCTAGGGGCTTGAATACTAATCCTAACAAATCTCAATCATGAAAAAAGCTGCCTACAATCATTACAGAATGAAGAGGCAGCTAAAATCAATAGCTGAAGTATCATAATTGACATTACATAGCAACAGTATTTTCATTGTTAATTGACGAAACAATGAATTTATACGCTGCTATACATGCATATATCATCAACTACACTGGCTATTTTAAGCAAACATATCCAAATTATCGTTTATCGAAAATATGGACTATTTTTAAGCATTAAACCTAAATAGATTTAAAGACCAAAATTCTATATACTTGCTTGTGCAAATTAATCCCCGTCAGAACCATAAGTTTTCACAGTTTTTTTAGCTCTGGGGGATTTATCACTAAGACGACAGTTTTCCAATCAGAATAAGACCAAAGTTTCCTAGTTAGTTTTTACCTTCATAGAAAGATTATGCTGTCGTCAGATAGCAACTTCAACATAAAAATCGGTAAAGTCGTAAAAAGATATGGATAGAGCTAACAAAAACTTGCGCGTATTAGCGGTCTCCTCAGTTGAGGAGGCCAGTTTTTTTTGGCAAGTGATGTCAACATTTGCATCTAATAATCAACATTCACGAATCATGATTATTGAGCCACTAATTGCTTACCTTAATCTTCTTCTTCCTCTTCTTCTTCCTCTTCTAAATCTTCTGGATCTATCTGTTTTAGACGAATGTGCTTTTTACCTAAAGTAATCACAAACTCATCTCCTGGTTCAAGTCCCATCTGTTTTGTATAGGCCGAACCAATCAATAAGTTGCCATTAGATTGGACGCTAATTCTATAGCTAGCACTGCGTCCTCCACGCCCGTTAGCACCAGAAGAGCTATCTAACTGAATACCCTCAGCATCAATTAGGGCATTCAAGAATTTCATCATATTAACGCGCTCTATACCATTTTTCGTAACGGTATAGTAGCCGCATTGTTTGGCTTTATCTTCTTTGCTTTCGTTTTCTAGCTCTTTGACTTTCTTGAGTAAATCTTCGCCGACTAGAGGTTCAATTTTTTTCTGTTTAGCCATCAACTTAAATCAAAAACTAACGATGGATGTGGTGGAATCGATTTCATTTTAACTGACATTGAGGTATTAAGAACACTCCTGACGATTAATTTTAATTTTTTTTTTAAGACAACAATATAAAATTAACACTTCTTGCTCTTATTTTTGGAAATATATTGACTACTGACCTAAATAAATGGGAGCAAAATAAATGAAGCAAACAATCATATATAGGTTCGATAACTAGATAAGAAATTTTCACGCTAATTATAGAGAGTGTTCGCTCTTACGAATACAGCCAGTTTTAGGGCTTTATACTGCTAAACTATAGAAGATTTAAAAAAATAATTTAACTTGTACGATAAAGTATGGCTGCGATAAAGAAAAAGTACGAGTAATTTGATAAGCGTAAAACGTAGACATTTCACAAGCCGTTATAACATATCAAGAAGCTCAATACGAATGAAACTTACTACCAAAGGACACTATAGTGTAAAAGCGTTACTAGATTTGAGCTTGCAGCAAAAAAGCGCTCCTTGTTCAACTAAAATGATTGCAAGCCGTCAAAATATACCCGCTCCCTATCTAGAAAAACTACTAATAGAAATGCGTCGTGCTGGATTGGTAAAATCAATTCGCGGTAAAGATGGTGGATACCAATTAGCACGAGAACCTGTAAAAATATCTTTAGGAGAAATTTTAGAAGCAGTTGGCGAAACTATTGAACCTCTACCTCACCATAGAGCTAAAGAGCAAGTAGCTGAAGATTGGGTAACTTTTAGTCTTTGGCATCGACTCTCTCAAAAGCTCAAGCAAGCATTATACAGCATTACTTTAGCAGACCTTTATTACGATGCTCGCAGCTGGCAAGCTTCTCTTGGAGAAGAAGCAAGTTTTGTTGTTTAATGATTAATTATTAATCAGGATTAATCCTGAAATTAAAAAAAATCGGAAATCAAAAACAGTTAATCGTAAATTCAAAATCTATAATCCATTTAGAGGGTGACTTCTTCTTCTGTCGTCTTAATCATTGCTGCTAGTTTAGATTACTTTATCGGTGACCCGTGGAATTGGCTTCATCCCGTTCAAGTGATGGGCTGGTTCATTTCTCGTTTAACTAAGTTAGCTATTAACTATTGTTATCATTCTCTAACACAACGCTTAGCCGGAATAATAATAGCCTTAATTTTAATAATAGGTAGTGGTCTCTTTAGTTGGTTAATAGTCCGATGTGCTTCCCAGCTAAATCCAATACTGAGAATTCTGGTAGAAAGTATTTTATTAGCTAGTTGTTTTGCTTTCAAAAGTTTGAGAACAGCAGCCGAAACAGTTTTAAAACCTTTACAAGCAGGAAATATTAGTGAAGCTCGTTCTCTTCTGAGTAATTTTGTCGGTCGAGATACACAACATCTAAGTTCAGAAGAAATTTTTAGAGCAGTCTTAGAAACAGTAACAGAAAACGCTACCGATGGCGTAATGGCTCCTCTTTTTTATGCAATTATTGGTGCTTTTATCCCAACTATTGGACCTTGTACACTTGCTTTAGCATACAAAGCCAGCAGTACTCTTGATTCAATGATTGGATATCGAGATAAGACCTATATTCACTTAGGATGGTTTAGCGCACGTTTAGAAGATTGTTTAACTTGGTTACCATGTAGGCTAACAGTTATAACTCTAGCTTTGCTATCTCGTAAACCCCTACAGGTAATAAAAATTTGTCAGCGAGATGCTGTTAAAGATTCAAGTCCCAATTCTGGCTGGAGTGAATGCGCTTATGCTGCAATTTTAGACGTACAGATGGGAGGAACTAATTGGTACCGTGGAATCGCAAAAGTAAAACCTTTGCTCGGAGATGCGATTAATCAAATTACCGCAAAATCTGTTGAAACATCTTTAAAACTAACTAGATATTCCTTTTTATTGTGGTTGGGGGGAGCAACATCTCTACTCTTTTTAACAACAATAGAGTAAATATGAAACATAAATGCAAAAAAATTGAGTTTGGAATTCTCTGCAATTTGTCGGAGAATTAAAAAGGATTAAGCTTTAACGCTTTAAAGTTTAAATCCCTACGTGTTCCAGCCTTACTTAATTTATATAAGGTAGTATAATTAATGACTCAGTGATATAAATTTATGAGTGTGTCTGTCAAAGTAGTTAAGATACTTTCACCAGAAGAACTTCGTCGTACATTAAGAAGACTCGCTTCTGAAATAGTAGAAAGGACTCGCGATTTGTCTAAATTAGTGCTTATAGGTATATATACCAGAGGGGTACCATTAGCGGATTTATTAGCGAGTCAGATTGAAGGATTAGAAAACGTAAAAGTGGCTGTAGGTGCATTAGACATTACATTTTATCGCGATGACCTCGACCAAATTGGTTTAAGAACCCCAGCAAAAACCAGCATACCCTTTGATTTGACAGGGAAAACAGTTGTACTTGTTGATGATGTCATATTTAAAGGAAGAACCGCTCGTGCTGCTTTGAATGCAGTCAACGAATACGGTAGACCCGAAGTAATTCGTCTTGCTGTATTAGTAGATAGAGGTCATCGTCAAGTTCCAATTCACCCAGATTTTATTGGTAAACAGCTACCAACCGCAGCAGAAGAAATTGTTAAAGTCTATTTACAAGAAACTGACGGGAAAGATGGAGTCGAATTAATTGAAGATTGATATTATAGCGTTGCTCAGTAAGCCTGAAGTACACCTAGAAACCAAACACCAAACACCAAAACATAATAAAGAGAGGGGAAAAAAGCAAACAATAACAGAAATAAAATTAAAAACG
>CAKZYM010001130.1 GCA_937884685.1 uncultured Calothrix sp. | reverse complement strand
AAATCTCAGCAGACACTTTAATGTACCTACAATTTCCACAGGTGAAATTTTAAGGCAGGCTACATCAAGTTTAGGCGAATTAGCTGAGAATGCACGGTATGCTATCGCAACTGGTGAATTAGTGTCTGATGAATTGATGATTAATTTAATTCGCAATCATTTACAGCAGCCCAATTTTACCAAAGGCTGGGTTTTAGAAGGTTATCCTCGTACAGCATTTCAAGCCGAAGAATTAGACTTTTTGCTTGATGAATTAGGGCAAAAGTTAAATTACGCTATATATCTACAAACTTCACAAGCCGTGATGGTAAGTCGTTCAAAAGCGCGGTCTCAGCCCGATGACCAGCCCGAAATAGTTCAGCGTCGAGTTGAACTTTTCTATGACAGGACGATTCCTATACTAGAATATTATGACCGTCGTCATCGTTTGTTAACTATCGACGGCAACCAATCCCCAGAAGCCGTGGAGCATAACATCATTACATTACTTTCAAATACTGAGGCTCCGATATAGCTTTATGACTTCCGTAATGCAAAGCAGCATAAATTAATATTTTCTAACATTTTGCCGGTTCGGTTCCGGATACAATCTAAATTAAAGATTTAATTCAGCTACAATAAATCCTTTAAACGAGTACTATAGTACACATCTAAATCAATCAAAAATCGGTCAAGTTCAACTAGAAGAATTACAACTGATTGATTTAAATCTGATCCATATTCACTTTCGGCTATATAAAATCATCTAACATTTAGTAGCGTCCGAAAGTAGCGTCCGAAAGTCAGGAGCAATCAATAAGCAGACTCAAGCCATATTTATGTAAATATATGTAAAACTATTTTTTAACAATTGTGGCTATCTCATAACCAGCTTAGATAATAAATATTCATCCGAAACCCAAACCGGTCATCGATTTCAATATCCCTTAATGCCTAGCTAAGCTACATCGAGTTCGCTAGTGCTAAGATGACATGATAGTATATCTGTTCTATTAAGATTATCAAGACAAAACCCCAAAGTCATATATTTAGAGGTTCAAATGGCGGCTACTAATACAGAAAATGCAGGTAAGCAAAAAGCGCTGGGTATGGTTCTTAACCAGATAGAGCGAACTTTTGGCAAAGGTACAATCATGCGTCTCGGGGATGCTACCCGTATGCGTGTTGAGACGATTTCCACTGGAGCGCTTACTTTAGATTTAGCATTAGGTGGCGGTTTACCTAAAGGACGAGTAGTTGAAATTTACGGTCCTGAAAGTTCTGGTAAAACAACCGTAGCGCTGCATGCAGTAGCTGAGGTACAGAAAGAAGGGGGTATTGCAGCTTATGTAGACGCAGAACATGCTCTTGACCCGACTTATGCTGCTGCTTTGGGTGTTGATATTGAGAACTTGTTAATATCTCAGCCAGACACTGGAGAAGCTGCTCTAGAAATTGTAGACCAGCTGGTACGTTCTGCTGCGGTTGATATTGTGGGTATTGACTCAGTAGCAGCATTGGTTCCTCGCGCGGAAATTGAAGGGGACATGGGCGACACTCACGTCGGTCTTCAAGCACGATTGATGAGCCAAGCATTACGTAAAATTACTGGCAACATTGGTAAATCTGGCTGTACAGTCATGTTTATTAACCAGTTGCGTATGAAAATTGGTATTAGCTACGGTAACCCGGAAACTACCACTGGTGGTAACGCTCTGAAATATTACTCTTCCGTGCGTCTAGACATTCGACGCATTCAAACCTTGAAAAAAGGTACAGAAGAATTTGGTATCCGTGTCAAAGTTAAAGTGGCTAAAAATAAGGTTGCTCCACCTTTCAGAATTGCCGAGTTTGACGTTATCTTCGGTAAAGGTATTTCTACCTTGGGCTGTATTGTTGACCTGGCAGAAGAAACTAGCGTTATCAATCGTAAAGGAGCTTGGTACAGTTACAACGGCGATAATATTTCTCAGGGAAGAGATAACGCTATTAAATATCTTGAAGAAAAGCCAGAACTGCTTGAAGAAATTAGGCTGAAAGTTCTTGAGAAGTTAGACTTAGGTGCTGTTGTTTCTGCGAACTCCGTGGGACAGCCAACTGATGATGATGATGACGAAGAATTAGATGAAGAATAGCATCATTAATTATGTCCGAGATGAGGACTTATTATATTTGTGAAGCTGATTAATAATTAATTAATTCGATTAATAGTTAATTGGTAGTTTCTGCGGAAGCAATTTAAATTTGTATTTAGATTGTCTCCGCAGTATATTTTTTATTCGGTTTTGGATATCAAATATCAATTAATGGCAGCGAAATTTATTTTGATTGCTAGCTGATGTGAAGCTAAATTGGATAGTCCAAAAATTTGAAAAGGTTGTAGTGCGGTCTTCTCAGGGTATCCGTCAGGATATGTATCTTGCACGAAGCGTCCTATACAAATTAAATGCGTAGCAGCTTATGATTTGTAATTAATTAATATTTACTTAGTATCAATATTCTAATTGTTACTCAGTTTGTTACTCAGTGATGAATTAGAGTTAGCCTTACACTTACGGATTACCAAGCAGAACATCTGGAGGTATGTATTTTAACAGAAAGTATTTGTAAAATTAACTATTGATTACGGGACTTTTTGTTACTTGCTTACTATAAAAACGGTCTAAAACATCGGATTTCCATTCCTGACTTAACTGCTCTTCAAAGGTCTTCATCCGAGCTACTTTTTCATCTTTGATTTCTTCTTGAATAAGCTCCCTATTCTCCAGCTTTCGAGTTTTCGTTTTGTTTTTATAATACTGATATAATTTTTTTGCTTTATTATTATGAACCGTTATATCATCAGTTTTAGGTACTAACTGCATCAGTAACTCAATTGCAACTGTAGGTAGAACAGAACAACTATGATTTATGAAAAATGAAAAAGTTATATTACCTATGCGAATAATATCTCCTTCCTCAAGCTTGGTTGGCAGATAAATCTGTTCACCGTTAATATAAGTCCCATTGGTACTGTTAAAGTCTAGTAAATAAAACACACCATTTGTATTAATCCCAGTAGACGACTCATAAAAATCACCCTCCTGCTTGACGTATCGAATAGCAGCATGGTGACGAGACACATATTTATTATTGATATTTATTCCACTGTTGCGATCGCGTCCGATAGTCCAAGTATTTTGAGACTGTCGCAAGCTCTGACTTTTACCGCATAAGTTCGTTGTTACGTAAACAGCTTCCCCATCAATAACAGCCTGTATATAATACGACTGCGCTAGATTCATTGGAGTAAGGGATAAGTTTTCTGACTTAAGAATCTGCTCTAAGAGACTGCCATGATTTTCATATAATTTTGCAAAAAGCTGATACAAACTTAATCGCTCTTTTAGCTCTTCCGGTATGCATTCGGGAGTTGTAGATGAGCCTTTTCCTGAGAAAAATTTTAACTTACTAATATTGCTCATGACTATTTGGTTTCAGTCTCAAACCAGAACTAAATTATGTGTATTTCCGTGCTTTCATAGAATGTACGCCTTTCTCTAGGATAAATTTAACAAAGGAGGCGTTATTTTCCTCAACACTTATTGAATTAATCGGCTTTGCATAAGTATTGGGCGTTTTATTAAAGTAAATAGCAGACCTCTCTTACGTAATAAACGCATTTTTATCAAATAAGAGCAAAAAAATGCATCATACAAAAAACATTAAGATCTAATTTTGCTTATCTTTTGTAGTTATTAATATTACCATTGTCATGTAGTATAACAAGGCATTAATTTGATAAACATAACTACTGATTAAGTTGTCTTATATTATACTCTAATTCATAGCTGGAATGAAAACTATTTATTCAAAATATCTTAAGTAATTTCCCGACGTAATCAGCTTTAGAGTAGAAGTTTCGGAGAATAAAGCTGTTGATGTATAACTTTAGATATATTTTTTGTAATATTTAGTCTAGATTTTGAACAATTAATTAAATCTGAAGGAATATATCGATAGTTATAAACTATATTAGCTAAGCAATTGAGTAATGAATTATATTCGTATCAAATTTCTAGTTCTACTGCAGTGTTACAGAGACGAAGCGCTGCTAATCCTCAAGGCAATCGAAATCAATACTTCGTCCGCATAATTTGAAAAGGTCTATTTTACTAGTACTTATACTAATATAGAATTTACGCGATTAAAAATACTCATTGCGACCCAAACGCAATGTGGGAGAGAAATCACAAATTGTTTAAGTTAACGAAGCTTGTCCGATAAGACATATACGTAGCTATCGTTCGTAATAATGCAATTACGTTACCCTCGTATAAGTTCTGTAGTATGTACTCACACAGAGCAGAGCGAACATTCAACTTAGTTAAAGTATATTATGGGCTTCTTAATATAGTGATACGTCCAGGCTATATTATCATTGTTCAAAATGCTTTCAAGATAAAACATATTTATTTCTAAAGGAACTCATGACTAGAAAAGATTATAGTTAAAATAAAATATTCCTCTATGGTCATCTTAATTTCAAGAATTTATAGAGAAATTTGTGTCAATAGAACTTTAATCGCAAAATATTTATTTCATAAAATTAGTTACTTCTCTTTAGAATTTAATTAACGATAAAAATCCGTTATTGATGACTATCGAACAAATCGCTAAAGTTTGGAATTTTCTAGCATCACTGCTATAAATATTATTTCAGTTGTTTTTAAAATTTGTATTTTGAACTAACAAAAACTTTTGCCAAATTTGTCCTTTATAAAATATATCAAGGTTGTCGAGGCTGATAATGATTGAAATTAAATTAAAACAAGTAACCGTTTTATTTTAATTCCAAATCATAACAAACCTCTTCTTCCATTAGGACGTACAGTCATCCAATTAGTTTTGGCTAATGCTAACTGTTCGGGACTTATTTTAGCTCCAGTAAGATTGGCACCGCACAAATTAGCTCCACGGAGATTAGCATTACTTAAATGAGCATAACTAAGGTCTGCGCCCCGAAGGTCGGCTAATTCCAAATCAGCATGATTAAAGTAAGCTTTACTTAAATTAGCATCTCTAAGATTGGCTTTACTTAAGTTAGCTCTTCCAAAGTCGCTGTTATAAAGATTTGCGCTTTGAAGGTTAGTTTTTTCAAATTTAGAAGAATGAAAATTTGTTTCTGATAAATCGGAGCCTTGTAAATTCAACAAACTCAAATTATGTAAAGCAAAATCTCTTCTTCCCTTTAAATAAGCTGTAAGTAAGCTTTCGGAATTTAAGCGACGCTGTTGTGCTTGTGATTTTCCAGAGTAAGATTTACCTGAATTGGATACAGAGGCTGCTGTTTTAGATGTCAGAATGCTATTTTTGTCTCTTCGTGTTCGCACTGCTGTACCAGAAGCAGTTTTAGCTTTTCTAGCACGAATAGCTGCTGCTACTTGAGCAACTCCAGCACTAGAGAAACTAGTAGATGAGTTGTTCGTGATATTTGTACCATCTACAACACCTGTGGAAGTTCTGGGACTACCGTTATTAGAGGGAGCCGCCAAACCAGAAGCCAAACTATCTAAGTAAGGCTCCATTTCTAAGGCTCTCAGTACTTCATCAGCTGACTGATAACGATTGTGAACCGATACATCCATCATCTTTCCTAGTACTTGAGCAAAGTGGTCGCTCGCATGTACCAGATGTTGCCACATCACCTCACCGGTTGCTGGATTATATTCTAAATCTTTGGGAGATTTACCAGTTAGTAAATATATACACGTAATTCCCAAAGCATAAATATCGCTACCATAAACTGGACGCATAGCCATTTGTTCTGGAGGTGCAAAACCTGGAGTACCAATAGCGTAAGCGGTTAATGCTGTTTGCCCTGATTGCATCGCAGCCGTTTGGCTGACTTGATTTTTGACGGCACCAAAATCTATCAAAACCAATCTGGCATCTTGAGCGCGACGAATCAAGTTGGCAGGCTTAATATCTCGGTGAATTACTTTCTGGGAGTGAATATATTGCAGTAATGGTAGAATTTCACTTAAAAACTGCTTTACTCCTGCCTCTGTTGATACTCCGGTATGTTTCACCTCCTGTTGTATAGTTGAACCATGAACATATTCCTGAATTAAATAAAAATGTTCGCGGTCTTCAAAATAATCTAATAAACGTGGAACTTGGGGATGATTCCCAATTCGACCCAGGGTTACAGCTTCTCGCTCAAATAATTCCCGTGCCATCTGCAAAACATGGGGTGCAGTTCCGGAAGGACGTAGTTGCTTAATTACACAACTTGGTTCTCCAGGTAAAGCTTCATCTTGTGCGAGAAAGGTCGCTCCAAAGCCACCTTGACCTAGGGATTTACTAACCCGGTAACGCTCGCGCAACAATATTCGCGCCCCACAAGATTGACATCGTTCACTGAAAGCTAAGTTTTCTGGGTTGGGACAGTTCGGATTTAAGCAGTAGCTCATGCACTGTCAACTCGCTACAAAAAAATAATAACGGGGAGCAATTACCCTATTTCTATTATTGAGACAGGAATTACAAGATACCAGGTGCAAATTGCTGGGTTTGTTTTGAAGAATTTTTAAAGTTTACGCAATATTTGAACAACCTATAGTGTATATACGGAATTTTTAGAACGTTTCGATTGATTTTTAATTATTTCTTGTTAATTTTCTTTGAAAGCTAAAACCATATCGCAATCGTATATAGCTTTTGATAATTCTAAATTTTCCCTAATTCAATTTTTTTCTGCAAATTGTTTTTTCAGTTCTTGCTTCGGGATTTTCACCTAGCCTAGCCTACATTAATTTATATTTATTGCCGTAACAAAAAAATATGCTAGTAAGTAGGTTGGCGTTGAAAATTGTAACTAGGATAGGCAGTCGGCAATCGGCAGTCGGCAGTCGGGGTAAGAGTTTAATAACGATTTACACTCTGTTACATAGTTGTATTTATTTCTGCCGAATTACTTATCCAATACATGAATGTCTATTCAGACATTCTGTAGGCTGTTAAAAAAGTATCTATGGCAGAAGAAAATGACTACTACTGTAGATTTAATGAAATGTACGTGCGAGAAATGTTTGTGTATTGTGAAAGTAGACAGTGCAATAAGCAAAGATGGTCAATATCACTGTTCTAAAGCTTGCGCTGAAGGTCATAAAAACATGACAGGTTGTGCCCACAGCGGATGTAGCTGCAATTAATGCTTTGATTAATACGTCTCAATTATTCTTAAAAACTTTAGACATCTCCAAAATATAAATATTTTGTGGTAAAAGAACATTGCAGAGTTTTTTTACACAAAAAGTGGCTGAGATACTGAATCATATTGAAGAGCATCCTCAAGAAACACAAAGATTGATTGGCTTAGACTATTCTGAGCTACAGTAACTAATTCAAAATGCACAAAGATTACACTATAAAAAACAAGACTTGCTAGAGACTGAGAAAATCAGAATTATTGAAAAAGGTGGTGGTCGCAGACCAAAATTATCGATACGAGAGCAAATTATTTTGACTTTAATTTATCTCAGGCATATGACAATATTTCAACTTCTTGGTATCCAGTTTGGAGTCAGTGAGTCTACAGCAAATTCTACTTTTAACTACTGGTTGCCATTACTTAGAGAATTACTACCTTCTAGCTTACTTGAACAGGTAAAAAAAACGCAGCCGATTATGAAGTAATTCAAGATAAATTAACCGAGTATGAATTAATTGCTTTATTGCTATGAGCAAGTCAGGGAGAGACCTGGGGACAATAAAGAACAAGAAAAATATTATTCGGGTAAAAAGTGTAATCATACATTAAAATATCAAATGATTATTTTACCAAATGGTAATGATATTGTTGATGTTGTTGCGGGCGAACCGGGACCAAAAAGTGATATAACTACCCATCCGAGAATATCGTTTACACTTTCATCCAAATCAAAAATTTAAGGGAGATTTAGCTTATATAGGAGAAGATTTAATTGATACTCCAATCAAAAAACCAAGAAATGGTGAATTAACAATTGAACAAAAAGAAGAAAACACTTTATTTGCATCTAAACGGATATTTGTTGAACATCGAATACGTTCAATAAAAATCTTTAGAGTCGCTCAAGAAAGATTTAGATTAAATCCTAAAAAATATGAACAGGTTATTTTAGCAATCTGTGGGTTAGTTAGATTAAGAATTGGGACACTAATATTACTAACAGAAATACAGTCTGCTGCCTCCGGCTAAAATTAATGCAAATAACTACATATTTTTACCTTATTTTTATCAGTAAATATCTCAACATCTTATTTTACAGTAAGTAATGGTTATCTGCATTCCTGAGCAATACAGCTTATAAGGTAGTCATAAAGCTAGTTTGCTAGTTGTTGGAGATGTCTTTTCAATCCCGTCCTATTTGTTAGACGGGATTGATAAGTACATAAAGATTTGACTGTAGTTAGTTTCTACAATCCAGACATGACTTCTCGCGCAGCTTGTAAAGTTCGCTCAATATCCTCTTGGGTATGAGCTATAGAGGTAAAACCAGCTTCAAATTGAGAAGGTGCTAAGTAAATACCATGTTCTAACATTCCACGATGGAAGCGTCCAAATTTAGCCGTATCAGAAGCTTTAGCATCTTCATAGTTATGAACCGGACCCTTGGTGAAGAACATACCAAACATTCCGCTGATATTACCACCACAAGTAGCATGACCAGTTTCGCGAGCAACTTCTACCAAACCATCTGCTAACTTTTTAGTGATTTTTTCTAAGTAATCGTAAGTACCTGGCTTTTGAAGCAATTCCAATGTTTTGATCCCCGCAGTCATTGCCAAAGGATTTCCACTCAAGGTTCCAGCTTGATACATAGGTCCTGCGGGTGCAACCATCGACATGATATCTCGACGACCACCGTAGGCTCCTACAGGTAAACCACCACCAATAATTTTACCCAAAGTAGTTAAATCCGGGGTCACACCAAACTTCTCTTGAGCGCCACCGTAAGAGATACGGAAGCCAGTCATAACTTCATCAAATACTAATAATGCACCGTGTTCGGTGGTGATTTCACGCAGTCCTTCTAAAAATCCTGCATCGGGAGGAACAAAACCAGAGTTTCCTACTACTGGCTCTAAAATTACTCCAGCAATTTCACCACGATTTTCTTCAAATAATACTTTTACCGCTTCTAAATCATTGAAAGGTGCTGTTAGAGTATCGCCAGTAACTGATTTAGGAACTCCTGGAGAGTCAGGTAAACCCAAAGTTGCGACTCCTGAACCTGCTTTTACCAAAAACATATCGGCATGACCATGGTAGCAGCCTTCAAATTTAATGATTTTGTCTCGTTTGGTAAAAGCTCGCATAAGCCTCAACACGGCCATGCAGGCTTCCGTTCCAGAATTAACAAATCTTACCATTTCAATGCTGGGGACGGCATCAATAACCATTTCCGCCAAGACATTTTCTAATGCACAAGGGGCACCAAAGCTGGTACCTTTCTCTAAAGCCGAATGTAGTGCGGTAATTACTTCGGGATTAGCATGACCGCAAATTGCCGGACCCCAGGTACCTACATAGTCTATATACTTATTGCCATCTACATCCCAAATATATGCGCCTTTTACGCGGTCAAAAACTATAGGTTGACCACCTACAGATTTAAAAGCACGGACTGGAGAATTTACTCCTCCTGGCATTAAATTTTGAGCAGCTGAAAAGATTTCTTGTGATTTGGTAGTTTTAATCGTTGTATTTACCAAGGCTGTCTCCTACAGTGTAATTATAATTGTCTATCTTGGGATATGGACTAATACAGCTTCAACTCTATATCGTAGTAAATTAGCCGAAAAGGGCGTTCCGTGGAAAATAGCAATATGTTATATAAGTCAAATCAGGATTTGCCGGATTGAGATTCGCAATCGCTACTAGTCGGCTTTCAACTTGGCTATCCATTGGTACGGTGAAATTCCCAAAGCTCATCAATTCGTCTTCAGTGCATTGAAGATGCACTTGACTACGCAAACAAAGGCAAGTCTCTGAAGTCTAACCGTAAGCATAAAGGAAAAACATCTCGTAAAGATACACCATACAGAATGATATCGTGAATTCATGAATCATTCTTATTAAAGGGCGGTATCTTGCTGGTATGTTTTTTTCTGTAACAGATTCGCAAAACTTTAACCCCGTTGATAAAATTCGCTACGATGAACAAGGTTTAGTGCCAGCCATAGTCCAAGATTATCTAGATGGCACAGTTTTGATGATGGCATGGATGAGTCAAGAATCTTTAAGCAAGACTTTGGAAACTGGTGAAACTTGGTTTTGGAGTCGTTCGCGTCAGGAACTATGGCATAAAGGTGCTACGAGCGGACATATTCAATTGGTGCATAGTCTTCGCTACGACTGTGATAGCGATGCTCTTCTAATTAGTGTCGAACAAATGGGAGATATTGCTTGTCATACTGGTCAAAGAAGTTGTTTTCACCAGGTTGAAGACAAAATTATTCCACCTCCTGCCGACACTTTGTCACAATTATTTCACGTAATATCTAACCGACGCGATAATCCTACCGAAGATTCATACACTTGTAAATTGTTTCAGGGTGGTGATAACAAAATTTTAAAAAAGATTGGTGAGGAATCGGCTGAGGTCGTCATGGCTTGTAAAGATGATGATGCTGATGATATAGCTGGTGAAGTCGCCGACTTGTTTTATCACACTTTAGTAGCTTTAGCTCATCACAATGTTGATTTAAAGTCTGTTTATCGAAAATTACAAGAAAGACGAAAGTAAACTTACATTTTCTCTCCCCTAGTTTTGAATCGTTGTTAGCGATGGTTCAAAACTATTTTTAGTTATATTGGCTTTTCGACCTTTCTCGTTTTTCGATTATTTCTGATTGATTTCAATTATTTTTCTCTCAATAGAAAAAACTTTTCTAGAAATGCGTATTGGTTCCTGCTTCGATGGTAAAATACTTTTAAAATCGGAAGTATGAGCTAAAATAGTTTTTAATTACAATAATCCCCACTACTAAGAATAACAGTATCATTAATTTTTCAAAAATTAGCTTATCATAAAAAAATAAAGCGTTTAATTTCAAAATTTGAAATTCAAATTTAAGTTCTAAAATCAAAATATCAATTAATTTATGTATGAATGAATTTGAAAATTAAGACTGATAGTTTTACACTAAAGGTGAAAGCCAAGCTACAAAAATATATTTGAATCCTTAACCCTGTAGCGGATAAGATAAATGTATTTTTCCCTAATCACTATTTATTTTCGCTAAAAGCAAACGATGTAAGTAGCGTAAAATAGTCATCGTGAAAATAACGCTTGTAGCTAAAATCAACCAAAAACTATTGATTACAAATTGAGATTGGTCTAACGCTAAACCACCTAAAGGGGGACCAATAAAATAGCCAGCAGCCCAACAAAGAGAATTAATCGAGAAATAAAGACCGCGTTTATCTAACGGAGCAATTTCGCTAACTAAAGCTGAAGCTGATGGGGTGTAAGAAACTATAGCCAAAGCAAATAAGGATAATGCTAACGCAGCCCAAGCTATTGGATAACTTAAGAAAACACCACTGACCCAAATACAAATAAAACCGATTGCCCATAACAAAGCGGAAATAGTAAGCGCTGCTGAGTGAGATAAGCGCTTCATCAAGCGAGCGACAGGTAGTTGTGCAATTATCGCTACGATTAAATGCCAGGTGAAAAGAGCGCTGATAGTTGTTTGAGTAAATCCTTTATTTACTTCCGAAAATTGAATAAATTTACTGAAATAAACTGGAAGAGTGCTGTGTAGCTGAGAAATATAGGTGGTAAAAATAATATTTACCACAACAAATACGAGTAAACGATTGTCTCTTAAAGCTGCTTTCCAAGAAGCTATTTGTTGTGGAATTGAAGCTGAATTTACTTTTGCTACGTAATTACGATTCTTTTTAATTGCTACATAAATCACCACGAAAAATAAAATGAATGATACCCCATCAATAATAAATAGCAAGCGATAACTGGCAGTATTTGCTATTAATGCTCCTGCTAAAACTATTCCCAAACCCAGACCAATATTGTCTGCAAATCTCGTAATAGCGAACGCTTCACGACTATTTTCGGTATTAGTTAAATCCGAAACAACAGCCTCGGTCGCTGGCCAGTACAATCCGATGCCTAGCCCATTTATCAAATTACCAATAACTAGGGTGACAAAATTATGTGTAGCGGCTAAAACTAAAGAACCAATTGCTGAAATTGCAGCTGAAAGCAGTAAAGTACGACGACGACCCCACAAGGGAGAATCAGCTAAAGAACCTCCCAAAATTCGTCCAATAACTCCTGAGATGGAATGACTACCCAAAGCTATACCTACAGTGGTTGCTGATAGACCAATTTGATTAACAAAGAAAATGGGAGCGTAAAACAAAGTGAAACCCGTACCGACTTCGTTTAGTAACCTACCGAATGCCAAAATCCAAATTTGAGCATCAAGATTCGGTAAGTGCTTGCGGGTAAAGGATTTCATGGGTAAAAGGGTAGTAAGCAAATGACATCAGTTGTAATTCTTATCATTAACTCAAATTTTCCTCACTAATTCCACACGATTTCCACAGCCTTTTAGTGAGTTTTCCACAGCCTTTTGACGTTTTGATAGGCTTTAGAACATACTGCTGGGGATTTAGATAAAACAAAGTGAAGATTCATAAGGACTGAGTTACTATTAATAATTGTAACAATTTAGGGCGTATATACTTGATTATTCCGTGAACATTAAAATTTTATGCATGGCTTTGTAACATTTCGCAGCATTGACAAACCCACCCCCCTTTAGCGCAAAATGATGCGACAAGTTTTTTCATCAAAAACCCGTTTGCAATGTAACATTGCAGTTTGTCGATATGTTGATGCAGCAAGCATTCATAGCTTCTATAGCTCTAAATATTTCACGAAGTGTTTGCCGTAAAGCCAACATATGCTCGTATTTGCCTTTAATAGCCCGATTTTCAGGAGAAGAATTATGAACGCCACAGTTAGTCTTTTAGCAGCAGTCCCAGAGACACTTCACGAATCTTTAAAGAATTACTTAGAAACTCATCCAGATTGGGATCAAGACCGAGTACTTACCGCTGCTCTGTCTTTGTTTTTGCTTCAGAACGGAGATAGCGACCGTCGCGCGGCTCGGGTTTATTTAGAAACCTTATTTCATCATTCCTAGTACTCAACTAGCTCTAAATCGCTTGGGAGTTTGGTTGGGAATAGATATAGTATCGTTCATTATTCCTGTGTCTTTAGATAGGTAATTTTCAATAATAAAAGCGAACCTGAAGTCATAAAACTGATACAAGTATTATCTAGAATTTATCAGCCATAAGAAAATACCCGGCTTTGATTAAGTAAAGCCGGGTATTTCAACAACAAAAATAGGATACAAAAAATAAACAAATAAATATGCTTGTCAAAAAGGGATTTCTTATTAGACGCTATGATTTAAATTATCTGTTATTGAAAAAATAATTTTTAACTAAGCAAGTTTAAAAGCTTCAATATTACCAACATTGAGAATAAACATATAACCTCAACTGGTATTAATATTAAAAGTCTCGGTTGGGTTATTTATCATAATTCTCGCTCTATTCCAGATGGCTTTAAGGTTAAGTCAGAAACTATTAGATAAAAAGCTGATGGCTGGTACATCAGCATAAAAGTTGAAGATAAAGCTATTCCTCAAGCGGTTGAAGTAAGACCAGACGAAATAAAAACCGTTATTGGTTGCGACTTAGGTTTAACAAAGTTAGTCCATCTTTCCGATGGTTCTCGGATAGATAATCCAAGATTCAATACCAATAAAAACCTTAAGCGATTAATGCGGGTTCGTTCTCGCCACGCTTCAAGGAAAAAAGGTAAAAATAATAAGCGCAAAACATACAACCGTATCGGTAGGCTGCACAAACGTATCAAGCAACGTCGTGAATCGTATCAATGGCAAGTTGCATTGATTTAAACTTTTGAGTCATCTGCACCACGGACTTGTACTAAGAGTAAATTATCTTTTTATAGGCTGCTTTTAGGCATTTAATTGGGTTAGACAGAAGTATATTATTTAACCACAATTAGACAATTGATTAAGTAGGTCGGCAGGACCTCCCATCTACGTGAAGGGGAGGTTTATGACGATTAAACTAAACTTTTTCAGGTTGCTGCGCTGGAGCAGGACATTCAAATTTATAGCCAACACCACGCACTGTTTGAATTAAAGCAGGCTGAGCAGCATCAGCTTCAATCTTTTTGCGAATTTGACCTATATGTACGTCTACAACCCTTTGGTCACCAACATATTCATAGTCCCATACCTCTTGGATTAGTTCGGCACGTCGCCAAACCCTACCAGGATGGCTGGCCAAAAAATGTAACAAGTCAAATTCCAACGCAGTCAAAGGAACTGGTAGATTATTGAGCGAAACCTCTCTTCGGACGGGATCTATCATCAACTTTTCAAAAACTAAACGCTTTTGTTCGGCTGTGGTAACAACGCGCTGACGGCGCAGAATGGCTGCGACTCTGACTTCTAACTCTCCTAAACCAAAGGGTTTAGTAAGATAGTCGTCAGCACCTTTGGAAAAGCCGCGAATTTTATCGGCTTCGTCCGCACGACTAGTCAGCATTAAAACAAAAACACCATTGCGACTCTGCATTTCTTGGCAAAGGTTAAATCCAATTACATCTGGTAAATTAACGTCTAAAATTACCAAATCTGGATTAAATTGCTCGAATAAAGCCAAAGCAGTTTTGCCATCTTCGGCAGCTTCTACTTGATAGCTCTGCTTCATCAAGAACCGCTGGATTAAATTCCTAACGGCAGGGTCGTCGTCAACTACAAGAATCTTGGCAGTGGGAGCCATGACCATCACTTTGCAAAAAAATTCATAGGATTTACAGGCGGATTGCGTTTTTAAGACGCGGACATCCGCGTTTGGACAAAAATAATCTACAATGCTAAAGCTCTCGTTAATCGTTTTACCGCCCAGCATACGCTTGGTAATGCCTAGTGATTTACGATAACTGGAGAACATAAATTTTATCTTTTATGCAACCCTGAGTATAAAGCAGCAACGTTCTTCTTCTAATGCAAGAATATCTAAAGATTATAAATATTCCAACATGCAGGCTGTGTTACTTGAAGATTAAACTAGAAATTTAGTTGCTTCAAGCTACAAATTACTTAAACGCTAACAATTTTAAATCTATATGCGATTAAAGGGCACAAAAAGAAGAAGGAGGTTAAGAAAACAAATTTACCTCCAGATAAATATGCCTGCTTTAAATAAAACACAAAGTTTAATTTTTTTCATAAAAGATGTGTACTTTTTGTGTTTTTATCTCAAATTCTACATTAAAGCCCTTATTGCTCAACGGCATGAGGGGATACACTGAGTTATTGCGATATGTTAAAGTTACTGTTAGTGAGAATTACTTGTGTTACTGAAAGTACTTATGATGCTTTTGTCCAAGCAAGACTATTAAATTGAGTACGACAATATTGGTTTCTACCAAAATAAATCATAAAATAGTTTTTAATAACAAACTGCTGCCGACCTCGCTATCAATAATTAACTCCCATGAGCCACCAAAATCCCTATGAAAAACTTGGGGTATCAGAAGACGCTAGCTTTGAAGAAATTCAAGATACACGTGACCGCCTAGTAGAACAACATAATGGCGACAGTCAGCGTCTTGAAATGATTGAAGCGGCTTATGATGCTGTATTGATGGATCGCCTCCGAATGCGTCAAGAAGGAAAAATTAAAGTACCCGAACGTATTCGCTTCCCCGAACGCAGAGAGCAGGTAGCTCCCGATTTAACTCCCGTTCCAAAACAACAGTCACCAGCTTGGCTACAAAAAATAGTAGATAAACCCAGCACTCTTGATGTAGTTATACCTGGAGTCTGGTACCTCGGCTTAAGTGCCAACAGCTTGTTTTACAGGTCTGCAGGCGACCAGGTTTTACAGTTAATGCTTGTACTTGGAGTTGGAGTAAGTATTTATTTCCTCAATCGCAAAGAAAGTAGATTCGGTAGAGCAGCTTTATTAACTTTAATAGGCTTAATTGTTGGTTTAATTATTGGAGGACTTATTGCAAGTCCGCTGATACAACAATTACAATTGACTGATTTTACAGCTAATCAATTTGCGACTGTAGTAACCTTTGTGTTGCTGTGGCTAATTTGTAGTTTTCTTAAGTAGATTTAATTGGGAAAATAGGGAATCTTAAATAAGTATTTAACTTATTACTCATAATTAATTCCCTTACACCCATTTTTTCTTCCTTGTTTTTAATATTTATCGGTGGAGAATCTAACTTTCAAGTATCAAGTCCACTGCTTCTGTTAAATTTTTCACAATTATATCTGGGCGATAGTTTTCTAGTTGAGTGCGATCGCGAATTCCACATTCTACAGCAATTGATTTTACATAATGTTTCTTTGCAGCAATTATATCCGCTTCTGTATCTCCAATCATCCAAGTTTGTTCTGTAGGAGGTAGTTCTTTTAATGCGCGCTCCATAAGTAGCGGTTTATCTTCTATATCGCGAGTCTTCACGTAATCATTGCTAAGACAATAACGGCGATTTTCTGAAAAAAACTGGTACAAATCAAATTGTTGCAAAGCATATTCTAGTTCCCGCTCTCTACGCATGGTCATCACAGCTAAATCAGCTCCAGCTTCTTTAGCTGTTGTTAAAGCCTGTATGGCACCAGTCGCTAAAATGTCATAGTCAAAATAAGGTTGTGTATGTACGATTTGCTTCCGTAATAGAGCAAAATTTTCTGCTTGTGTCTTCTCCAAGCCAGAAATAATACCTATTTGTTTTTCTGGGATACGCGAACGTTTGAATCCCCAAAACTCATCTTTAGAAAGTACTTGTAGCTGTTGATTCTGATGACGATTTTTTTCTAAACTCAATAGATACACCTGATAATAACGCTCGGAGACATCGCTGATTGGGCCATCAAAATCCGTGATGATTCTTACCATTGCAAATAAATGTGAATTTTATTTACAAAGTATCACAATTGTTAGCAAGTTTTGATTATGAACATTAAATAAGCCAAATGTTGTAGGCAAGACTTTGAAGGGGAGATGTTTTTCTCTAAAATTTTTAAGCTAGATTGTATATTTTGGATTACTCTTACCCTTTTCTTAGCATTAAATAAGTAAAGGAACTATGGAGCTAGTACCGCTTCGCGGAAGTAAGAAGTAAGAAGTAAAAAGTTTGATTTTCTAGGCTTTTCAAGCATTTTGAATGGTTGCTTTATTTAAGCCATACTGTACTAGTAGAGGAAATTAATATAGGTCATTTTAAAATAGTTTGAGATTAACTCTATGATAAATATATGGCGGTTTTCACTTATATCGAATATAAATTGACCTCACCCCCTTCCCCTCTTTAAGTTAGCGAAGAGGGGTGTCTGTGAGACGGGTCAGGTTTTGAGTGTATCGCACTCAACCGAAAACTGTATAGAACTTATAGAACTTCTTTTAATTCCCAATCCCTCTAGCTTGGAAAGAGGGATAGATTAGTTATGAATCGTTAACTTTTTAGCTGTAAACTTCCACGTTTAATTTGTTCAAGTTCCATAGCTTCAAATAGAGCGCGAAAATTACCTTCTCCGAAACCTTGAGCGCATTCTCGACGTTCAATAAATTCAAAGAAAAAAGTCGGTTCTGAGAAAATTGGTTGCGTAAAAATTTGTAAAAGTAAAGCATTCGGAAAGTCTTCTTTCCAATCTACTAAAATTTCTAATTTAGCAATATTCTCGAGTTCATTTGATTTAAGAGGTAAATTTGTTCGCTGTTGTAATTGGAAATAGTAGTTTTGGGAAATAGGGAGAAAAGACATTCCACGGGTGCGGAACTGATCTATGCTACGAATTATGTTGCTGGTTTGTAAAGCTATATGCTGAATACCCGCTCCTTGGTTAGCGTTGATAAATTCTTGAATTTGGGAGTTGGGAGTTGCAGGTTCATTTATTGGTAATTGTACGCTTCCATCTGAAGAAACCATAACTTGACTGTGCAGAGCAGAATATTCAGTTTGAATATTAAATGTCTGTTGGGGTTGAAAACCCAGAACATTTTGGTACCAAGCAACAGCTGTTTTTAAATAACCCACCGGTACATTTAAAACTATGTGGTCTATTGCTTGGATGGAAGAAGCTGAACAGTGATTTTTGACCGCATTTTTTGTTAATGGTTTTTCCAATAAAGTATGTGTAAGTCCTCCCCAAGCGATAATCTTAGCATTTTGGTATTGCGCGGTAGATTGTATAACTTTTGCTCCATAGGCATTTGCCAGCGCAATTGTCGCCGATAAATTTTCTACCTCAAATGCAACATCTACAACTCCAGGTGGATGTTTCTGTAGATATTTAGCGACCGGACTAATCGATGATTTTGGTGAAGATAGAACAAAGCAAACCAAACCGCTTTTAACTACTTCCGTCGAGGTATGATAGGTTGTATCTCCTTTAGGTGGAAAATTACAGGTCAAAGCATTATCCTCTAACCTGTAAAAACCAAGATAATTTACAAACCAATCACACCAAATTTTGGCATCTTCAACATAGAAGTGAACGTAAGCAATTCTCATTTTGATTGAAGAAAAAGGCCCTATAACGCTTGTCTGTTTGTTAATTTTGCCTTTTTTGCCGAAATTTCAAGTCACTCCTAAGCAGGAAATAGTTCTTTTTACTAAATTTTTTTACCTTTTACCGGGACAATAATCTCACTCTATTCAAAGAATTCGGTGTTGAGATAAATCGCTGGCAAAATTTATGGTGGGGTGAAGACTTCACCCTTGGGTAACACTGATAACTTCTACCTACCATGTATTCCCGGTTTTCTTTAGTTTTATTGAATTGTAAGATTTGATAGAACTGAGTCAATTACTGCCTGTAATTAATTATTTGATAATTTTATTAATTATTTTGTCGTATTCATCATCAAATTTTTGGCGAAATGTATAGATGGGAATGTGGTAGTTGGAAGTATTCACGGCTAAATCAGGACTAAGCTCCGCTAACGCAGAGTTTTTGCGATTAATTTGCTATCGTTCATAATCAAATAATTACGTTGCTTTTGCGTAAGTCCTAATAAATTAATTAATAATAATTTTTATTAATCTTTGTTCGAGGTCAGATTTATTCTTGAATTTTAACTGATTCTTTTTGTTCTATATCTTCCTGAATCGGCATTTTGAATAAAGTTATATATATTTCTGGTCGTTCCGGTATTTGGTGAATTACAAACTCAGGTTTGTGGACAAAAATATTTTTAATGTTTTTACCTGGAAGGTGATGTGAAACAACTTTATTAACGCCAAAGCTATGCTTTTCTTTAAATAATTTACAGATTTTTGAAAGCTTTATCCATTGGTTTGATGTCTGTCTTTCTTGCTCTTCAATTATCTCTTTTATCTGAGACAGAAGTTTTTCTATCGAAGGTAGAATAGTGTGATTTTGGGTTTCTTGGGTTTTACCATTCAAGATAGTTAAATTACTCAAATGCTGGCTAACTTGGAAAACTGTTAAACCTTTGTGTTGAAGATGCTCGCATAAGTTAGTCATGACATTATCTGACGAACAGACCAAAATTTCTTTTACTTTCGGGTAATATTCATCAATAGTCGAGCCGAAGGCTATCATTTTCCCATCAGCATTGTCTTTACCGTGGGGAACATGAATTAAATCGTAACCACGGTCATAGAACTCTGTATCCTTTTCACCCATGCTCTGCCAATTGGCAAACGCTATTTTTATTTGAATAGGGTTAGTACAAAATTTTGTTAAAAATTGTTCGCTTTCGGGTGTAAGTGGAATGTTTTCTGCATCTAAAAGTAATGCGGTAATAAGTTGATTCTCTTTTATGCTAACTTGCTCTTCTGTTTTATTATTATAATCATTTGCATTTGGTTGATTTTCTGAAGTTTTTAGATTAGTTTTTGTAGATAAATATTCTTCCTGAGTAGATTCTATAGAGCTTATATCTTGTTGGCTTTCAGAAGTTTCTGAAATAGTTTTTGTCGGTAAAGATTCTTGTTGAGTAGATTCTGTAGAGTTTATATATTTTTGGCTTTCAGAAGCTTCTGAAATAGTTTTTGTCGGTAAAGATTCTTGTTGATTATTAGCAGTTTCTGAATCTAAAATCTTAGGTTCAAGATGACGAATTTTTTCTTGTAATTTTATTAGAACTGGCGTATTAGTAGAATCAGGTATGAGTAAACTTTGAATAAACACTTCTACCTGATTGATTAAGGATTCCCAATTTTGAGTATTAGCGATTACTTCTATGAGCTTTACTTTTAAACGCGATTGGTTGTTATTGTCACGCCAAGATACATTTCTGTACTTATTGAGCAATAGTTCGGGCTGCTGTTGCTGAATATAAATAACTGCTTGGCAAACATAGGAGCCAATTTTATTCAACAATGGTGCGGGGTATTTAATCAGCGTGACAGTCATAGCTCGTTTGGATTACGGTAGACAGGGCATCCTAGCTAATACCAATGAAAAAGGTATGTATTCCTTTATATCTAGCAAAGATTTTATCTGAGAACCGTAAAATTGCTTAAGGAATATAATTGGTTGTTCCACACTTCTTATAAAATAAATTTGTAATCTAACAATAATAGAGAATAATTAATAGTAGGAAAAGAGAATATTCGTAGTAGTTTACAGTTATTTACAATCAATTATGATAGTTAATAAACCCGGTATTTGTTGAAATAGAATACCAGGTATATGAATAATTTATCCTATAATGATTCGGAAAGACATGACAAAATATGATATTTAAATGTATTAAACTGATGGAGATATTGGAATACCAAAAGGAATTGTATTTTTATCTGCTATAACTGATGATAAAAATTTCTCGTTAATCAGTTGTTTATAAGTTTCTAAATTACTTTTCCAATTGTGAAGAATCTCATGCAAATCTTTTAAACGAGCTTCTGGCTCTTTAATGCTAATCTTATAGTCAAAATTACCAGAGAACAATACTGCCGGTACTGATTTTTCTTCTGAAACTTTTAGTAACCCCTCGTTAATAGTTAAATTAAATTGAGAAGATTCTAAAGTGTAAGCTAATTGAATTGCTGCTTTTACAGGTGTTTGACCAAATTCTCGCCACTCTCCAGAAGCAAGCAGATTATTTAATAAATAGTTGCTAGCACCATTTGACTCTGTAAAAGTTACAAATCCTTTGGGATTTATTCCTACAGCTTTATATTCTACATTCGGTAGCTTTTCTATACATTTTGCAGCTACTTTAGATATTTGTAATTCTTGAATATCTTTTGTATCAATAGTTTCTGCAAAAACTATTCGGTTGGGTTGTGCTACTATTGCAATTCCACTTTGGAAAACAAGCTGTGTTAAATTTTTAGTATAAATTGGCTGACGTGCTAGTTTCAATTCCGACGAGATAATACTACTGTAGGTCAGAAAATCAAGATTAATGATGCTTGGATTCAGATTTTTGGCTGTGATGGCGATTGCTAATTCCTGAGTTTGTAAGATTTTATTCATTATTTTTACTTAGCTTTTAGTTTAGATGAATGGTCTAAATATTTTTCTGCGTGATAATAATTACTTGTATATTCACATAAGTAATTATCGCCATGCAGCTTTATATTAAAAGTAAAAATAGTAATTATGTGTTTGCAGGAATACTTAAAATAGGAAATTTAGTTTTTCTTATATTCAGTACTCAAGCGCATTTAATTTGCGGATTTCATAGTTGCGCCTTAATCCCCTACAAATTCGGACGTTACTACGAAACATAAGTATCACATGAATTATGCAGTAAATCATTAGTCATAACCTGATTCTTGCCATGGAAAGGAATAGTGAGCTTTCCTCTGAGATATAAATATACGCAGTTTATAGTCTCCTAAAAATCTTTAGATAATGTTTGAAGAGTAGTAATTAGTAATATAAAATACATAATTTACCAGTGTTAATTATTATTAATCCTCGAAAATGAGGATAGCATTGCAGGTGTTAATCGAAACACAATAATCAACACCTTCAAATTCTTTATCCCTTTTAGTTAAACCCTAGTTACTATCAAAATGGAGAAACCCTGTTTGACGAAAAAAATTACAATCAGGATGTCTCCTTTTTGATGAAGAAATTAATGAGATAGTTCTTACAACGGAATTAGAGTGATGGGCTAGACTTCTGTAATTTCAAATTGGATAACCATGTCATTAAAGTCATTATCGCCACCATTAAATAAATCTTCAATGCCAAGGGTATTGTCTCCTAAAGAGCGGATATGCTGGAATTTATCGGAGTTCGCTTCAGAGAAGGAGGAGTAAACCTGTGTGAAATCTTCCTCAAGACTACTTAGGTCTCCATCAGCAACAAGAAATAAACCATACTGACCTCCCGAGAGGGTATCTTTAACAGTGGTAGAACTTTGACCATCTAGGTTCAAATTCAATCCAGGTTCTCGAAGCTTGATTGCTAGTTCAATATAAGCCTGACCATCACTTGGATTTAACTGGTTTCCGGTTATTGGGTCTGTAATAGTTCCTTGTGCATTGTCAACTTCATAAAAACCAACAGTGTTGTCGTACAATGCTTCTCCAGATACATTCAACTCAATTTCTATCTCTCCAGCATAGGATTCTAAATTAAGTAGATTACCATCAAAGAGAATTGTATTATTTTCTGTCTGTGTAATTGGGGTTTCGTTTTGAGGAATAACTGGGGAGCTTTGAAGGAGATCATCGTTTTCTATAACCCCCACTTTGCTGTATTCTGTTTGTTCATTTGCAAAAGCCGCTGAAGATAACTCGTTGAGCTTGAGAGTAAACTCTTCATTTGGCTCTACTTCACTATCCCCATTCACTTCTATGTCAATTTTGGCGCTGGTTTCACCAATTGGAATGGTAATCTGTCCAGATGTTTGATTGTAATCAGAACCAGAAGTAGCACTTCCATCGATAGTTTCGTATGAGAATTGAATCTCCTCAGTGGCTGGTGAAGATAAGTTAACTGTGAATTGAGCGATGCTGCTTCCCAAGTTACCTTCCTCGATGGAAACATCTTCGATATCTATGACAGGAAGCACTGCATCAGTTAACGGATCTAAGTTGGCTCCTAGGTTAGCTACATCATCAATTTCTAATTCCGGAGATGTTGATTGGCTTTGTGGTTCTGGGAGTTGTGATGGGGTTTCCTCACCATAATCATCAACTAGATTTTCTTCTTCTTTCTCTAATACTTCTTGACCACCGTTATTCGATGAACTCCCTTCTACAGGTTGATTAGTTGCATCAGAAGGAGCTGATGCGATTTCAATATCATTATTGGAATCAATAATGTCAGGGTTGCTAGAAACTAAAGCACCTACGTTCGCAGAAAGTTTAGTAATTAGCTGTGATGAATCGGGGAATATCTCAGGTCGTTCTGAATCGATAATTCTCAGTTCTTGAACATTCGCTGGACCAAAACCGTAAGCTTGAACATTAGCAACTTCTTGCAAAGCCTTAGCTGAGTCTTCAAAAGATCCTCCTACAGTAGAATATCCATCAGAAATAAAATAAGCTATGTTTTCGGCCCCAGGAGGTAGAGAAGAGAAATATTTATATCCTGTTTCAAGTGCTGCATTGAAGTTAGTAAAACCATTGCCAGATAAACCTTCAATTGTTGAAATTACTTCTGTAGCATTCTGAGGAGTTTGAACAGAAGCATCAGAGCTAAAAGGAATAATTGCAAATCGACTGACATCTGCAATTCCTGCCTCTATCAGGGAATTTGTTAAACTGATGTAGGCATGTTTAGCTTGTTCGAGGGTATTAGTGCCAACACTGTCGGATGTATCTATTAGATATGCAAAGTTATACTGTATATTTTCGTCGGGGTTAACCTGTTTATAATCGAGCATTTTATTTTCCTTTTTTAGCTTTAATTTTTAGTTTTGATTTAAAGATGTTTCTTGAGGTAGATGCCTTCAAAATCATAATGGCTGTGTTATCCTACATTTATAAAAACCTTTTTTTCTGAAATGGAACGACATTTTGTAGAGCAAGAAGCAAAATTACTACTTGCTAGATTCATGAGCTAATTTGTTTTTAAACCTGCTCTGCAAGCGAGAAATTTTAGTTACAGATGGGATTTATGTTTTGGAAAAAATATATCCTTCTTAGTTTTTGAAGACATTGCGTTGCATATGTTCCCTTCGTCGTAGAAAATTATCCGGATTTTTAGTAGCCTTACACAGCAACAGTTTTGAGAGCCAATTTAATTTAAATCAATTTTTTCGCTAGTATTATTTGGGTCGCAAAAAACCGAGAAATCCATATTTGACTTCTCTAAAAAAGAACTGCTGGCCGTTTTTTTAGTAAGATAGCTATGCAGAAATCAAGCTATTACTCTGCATGAGCTAATAACCCTGAGATGGAAGGTTTTAAAAGCGCTTCACTTTATCTAAGTCATTACTATGTTGCAATAAAGCAATACATTATGCTTAATATGCCCTCCGGAAGTCTTGTACTAATGCTGATTAGAAACTATTCAAACAGCACGTACTAGAAGTAGAGCATGAAATTTTGCTTTTTCAGTAGAAATAATTAAATTTTAATTTTTCTACTGCTGCATCATCCATTTTCTTAGAAGAGATGAATCAATTTTTGCAGCAACAGGACAAGAAGGGAACACTTGCTTAGTAAACCTACTTATACACAATAATCTAAAAAAATGCAAAGTATTGGAATTCACATAGATTTTTTATTTCTTTACAAAAAGTTTATTAATTTCTCATAATTATAGTTGAATTACATCCTGCCGCAATTAGCCAAATGGAATATTAATTAGAGATGTTAAATAAATCTTAAATTTGATGGTATGCTGATAACCCATAAAAATTAAAGCAGCTTTGTTAAAAGCTGCTGCATCTACGAAAAATATATTCATTAAACGTTATGGATCCTTAATACGAAACTGGAAATTAAAAAAACATTAAGCCAATATCTAATATCTTTCAAAAAAGAGATAAACCATTAACTTACTATAATTTGCATCTTACGCTAATAGTCCTGTTCGCAGTTTTCCATAACTAATTCTTCTCTGATAAGAATCAGATTTCTTTGGGCTTATAAAAAATGTTACAAGATGTCAGTTGCAGTAAATTTTTGTATTTCGTTCCGCAAAATTAGTCTCCAAAAATATTCGTCTTGCTAGTTAGTATCAAGCAAATAAACATCTAGATATATTTCACTAGAACAAATGACTTATATTTGGGCAAGTGGGAGAGATACATGTCTTACAAGAAAATATTAATCTCAGATTATTAAACCAATTCTACCTCTAGCCGATAAATTCGGCTGTTCGCAAGCTAGAACAACCGAAATCTCAAACCCTGCTCTTCTTCTTATGACTCTAAATGAATCCTATGCTCTAAATTTAGAGAAGAAAGTATTTATCTAACAAATTTGACGCTTTCAACTGTTTTTGTAAATTTGTCAGTAAATATGCTTAATATACTTCGGTCGCGTGTTTTAATATTAGCTGTAACGGACATACCGGATTGTAAAGGTAATTTTTCTCCGTTGGCGTTTAAAGTTTGTCGGTTCAATTCTACTTTGGCAGGGAAACGGTAATAAGGATAGATTTCATCCGGTGGTAGAGCATCTTCACCAACAGAAACTAACTTACCTTTGATATCGCCGAACTCGCTAAAGTTATAGCTTTCAATTCTGACATCAACCTCCATGTTTTCTCTAACAAAGCCAATGTCTTTGTTAGTGATAAAGACTTCAGCCATTAGAGATTGTTCTGGTACAACTTTTAGTACTGGTTCTGTGGTATTTGCGACATAACCGGGATTACCAGCCTTTAAATCAAATACGGTTCCATCTACAGGAGCTCTGACAATTTGGTACTTTCTAGTTAATTTTGCTTGCTTGATTTGACCGTCTAATTCGGCAATCCGCTTTTCATTATCAACTATTGATTTATTAATTTGGCTGTCAATTTCAGCTATACGCTTTTCATTGTCTGCAATTTGAGTCAATGTATCTTTTGCAGAAGTAGACAAAGCATTTTGTAATTGCTGACCTGTTTGGCTCATAGCCAGTCTGAGACGTTGTATTTCTGCACCAAGTTGAGCTACTTCACTCCTGCGGTTGTTAACTTCCTGCTGTTGCTGCAAGTATTGCAAGCGAGGAATTGCACCTTCTGTATTCAAACTTTCTAAACTCTTAAGGATTCTTTGGTTGATAACTAGAATATTTCGAGAATTATCAAGTCTTTCTTGAGTTTGAGTGAGTTGCTGCTGTAACTGAGCGCGTTCTAACTTAATTTGTTCGGCTTGGGATCTTAATTCTGATTGACTTGAAAATAAACGCAGTTGCTGCTCCCCGGTCAAATTAACACCATTAGAATTTCCGCTCAGCAACACTCGAAAAAATTGATTTTCTTGTAATAGCGCATTGCGGCTTTGGGCTAACCTTGCCATTTCTGGAGGTACTTTAATCGAAGCTACTGGAGACACAGAACCATTACCCGAGAACAAACTACGATAAAACTGATTTTCCAGCATTAAAGCTTTGCGAACTCTGTTTGCAGAAGCCAGTTCCGCTTCAGCACCAGAATGATCCAGATGTAGCAGCACGTCATTTTTTTTGACTCGCTGTCCGTCTTTAACAAAGACTTTTTCTACTACACCATTTACAGGAACCTGTATTTCTCTAACTGCTCCTTGAGGTTCTAATTTTCCTTGAGCGGGGATAGCTTGGTCGATTTTGTTAAGGGCTGCCCAACTAATCGTAAACACAGTTACGCCCAAAATACTCCATAATGCTGCCCGCGACAGAAATGGCGATCGCCGTAAAATTACAGCTTGCTCAAATTCGGGAACCTGAGATTTACCATTTTTCTGATGAATCGAATCCTGGGGAGATTTATCGAATTTAGGGAGTATGGATTGTGGGGAGTTCTTACCGTTGAGATTACCGTTGAGTTGAGTCATGGGAATTTAGGAGTTAAGAGTTAGGAATTAGGAATTAGGAATTAGGAGTTAGGAATTAGGGGTTAGGAATTAGGAGTTAGGAATTACAAATAAAACCTTTAACATGCAGACCTTTGACCTTTAACCTATGCCTAATACCCAATTCCGGTTCTTATTAAATTTGTGCTTCTTGTTGCTGATACAGGCAGTAGTAGCGCCCTTTAAGTGACATTAGTTCTTGGTGAGTTCCTTGTTCTACAACATAACCTTTGTCTAACATCAAAATAATATCAGCATTACGGATTGTACTTAGTCTATGTGTAATAAAGAAAACAGTTCTTCCTTTAAAAGCTTCCGCTAAATTCAAGCATACCTGACGTTCGGACTCATAGTCGAGGGCGCTGGTAGCTTCATCAAGAATTAACAAACGCGGATTTTGCAAAATTGTACGGGCAATTGCGACTCTTTGTCGCTGTCCGCCGGATAAAGCGCTACCTCGTTCGCCTACTCTACTATTGTAACCATTAGGCAAGTCCATGATAAATTCATGGGCTACTGCTATTTTAGCTGCTTCTATAATCTCCTCTGGGGTGGCATCAGGATAATTTAAGGCGATGTTTTCCTGTACTGAGCCTTCAAAAAGTAGGGTATCTTGCGGCACAATCCCTACTTGCTGTCGCAGGGAGTAAAGTTCTACTTTATTAATATCGTAACCGTCGATGAGAATGCGTCCCGATTCCAAAGGATAAAGACGCGGTAGCAGTTTCATCAGCGTACTCTTACCAGAACCACTTTGTCCTACGATATCATCAAATACTCCTGGTGGAATTTCCAAGCTAATGTTGTTTAACTGCATGGGACCGGTGGGTTTGAAGCGGAAGGAAACGTCATCGTATTTGACTGCTCCTTCAATCATCGGCATGGGAATATTACCTTTGTCTTCTTCGCTGGCTTCTTGAGGTGAGTCAATAATATCGCTTAAACGTTCCAAGGATAAAGCAGTTTCTTGGAAGTTTTGCCATAGTTGGGTAAGACGTAACAAGGGAGAAGTAACGTAACCGGCGATAATCCGAAAGGCGATTAACTGTCCTAAAGTTAGCGTTCCTTCTAATACTAGATAAGCTCCCACCCACAGTACCAGCAAGCCGGAAAGTTTGTTAAGAAAGCCACTTGTAGAACCAGCAGCAGTAGAAGTTTTAACTGTTTTGAACCCAGCACTAACATAACTAGCGTAACGCTCCTGCCACTGCCAGCGAGAGCGTAATTCAATATTTTGGGCTTTAACTGTCTGGATACCCGATAGAATTTCTACTAAGTGGGATTGTGCGTGAGCGTTACGTTCGGCTTTATGCCGTAGCTGTCGGCGCACTATGGGAGAAACGACAAAGGTGAGGATGGCAAATAGCGGTAATGTTCCCAGGGCTACTAAGGCTAGTATCCAACTGTAGATAAACATTACTACGATGTAAATTACGGAGAAAACCGCATCTAAAACCACTGTTAAGGCGGTTCCGGTTAAAAAGCTGCGAATTTTTTCTAATTCGTTTACCCGAGTGGAAAGTTCACCTACGGGTCGCTTTTCAAAGTAACGTAATGGTAGCCGCAGTAAATGGTCGATAATTTCCGAACCCAGAGCTAGGTCAATGCGGTTGGTAGTATCGACAAATAAATAAGTCCGAATACTAGTAAGTACTGCTTCAAATACTGCAATAACTAGCAAAAATACACCGAGAACTTGTAGCGTGTCCGGACTGTTTTGGTTAATTACCTTGTCAATAATTACCTGGGTTACAAGGGGATTTGCCAAACCAAATAGTTGTACGAAGAAGGAAGCAATAAATACTTCGACAAGTACGCCTTTATATTTATTTAAAGAAGGTAAAAACCAACTTAACCCAAATTTTTGCTGGGGGGTTTCTTCAGTGGCTTGCAGCAGCAATACAGGAATGGCATCTTGTTGTTCTTCGGTTTGAGGTTGGGACTGAAGCAGTACCTGTGCGACATCTGAAGTTTTTTGGTTCAAGATTCCCGATTCCGGGACACCAACTACGATATTTTTGGGGCTAATTTCGTAGAGTACCGCAAAACTATCTTGCCATTGGACTATTGCAGGTGGTTCAATTCTTCCTAATGCACCAGAGGGTACGCCGACTAGTTGGGGTCTTAAACCTACTAACTGAGCTACAGCACCGCACTGCTGCAACGACAGCGAACCAGTGCGCTTTTGCTGGTTTACTAAAACTTTACGAATAACTTCCTTGCGGAAGGGCATATTTAGATGTTTGCTCAACATCTGGAAACAAGCAAGAATAGCATTTACTCCACCGCTACCGCGCACGTGGGGATATTTAATCGCAGCAGCAGAGTCCTGCTTGTAATTTCTTTCGGCTTCAGGTGGTTCGTTTGGTGCATAGGGAATATCGTCGTATGTTCCTGAAGACTCCCCAGCAGGAATAACTTCTGTAATGTCTGCTTGTTGGGCTTCTTCTGTGGTATCTTGCACCATGTCTTCTGGTGGTGAAAAGACATTTGCTTTAACCCCTAATAAACGAATCCGACTTCCTCGTGGCACAGATTCATCTTGTCCAAAACGATTGCCAATTAGTTCAGGAGAAACTGTTCCTCCACTGATCAACCATACGTAATCGGGATTTAACTGGCTTGTAGCATCGCGATTAACTAAGTTAACGACTTGGGTCTCATCGAAAACTTTCAGCGCTAACTCTTTATAGTTAGCACATCCGGATGCTTGTAAAATTAATTGGTTATTTGCAAGACTTCCTAGTTGCTTGCAGAGCAATTCAAATACTTCAACTATTCCCGCGCGATTATAAAAATATGTGCCAAAGCTGTCTTCCTGACCTAGTAAAGCCAAAAATTCAGCAGCATCAAAGTTAATACAAATAACTTCCGTCGAAGCTATAGCGGTAGATCCAGGCACTCCCCGCACTGTTTCCAGCCAGCCCATGACTTCTCCGGGTTGCAGTCTTGCCAAAGTTACGGGTATTTGGGTTTGAGCTTGATAACCTAATAAACGGACTTGACCGGAAAAAAGAATAGATACCTGGGCTGGCATTTTTTCCTTAGCCAGAATCACCTGCCCCATACGGTAGCGGAACAACTGTGCTTTTTGTAAAAGCCTTGTCATTGAAGACGGTTGTAGCTGGTTAAAGGGAGCAATCTCCGCTAAAAATTCTTGGATGTTAGTTGTTGTATAAGTCATGGGAATTTTGCATTATGCCATAAAGACACATTTCGTTAATGAATTTTGGATTAATCCCGGAGATACACCTGAAATTTAAAAATTTGGATTTTGGATTAAATGAAATGGTGATGCGTTTCTTTTCTTATAGGACTGACTGACGACAATAATGCGCTTTAAAAAATCATATATTTTATGATTTTCAGCTAAACCGAGTTAGCTTGAAAAAGTTGAAATTTTCATCCAAAATCCAAAACCTATCTTAGAAAGCTTGGGAAAAGAACACTTCTCCCAACTTTGTACAAAATCTAAAATAAGATTAATCCGTTTTAGAATCATCTTCGCCTACCGATAAATGACTATTTTTGATAGCAGAAGATATTTCTCCTTGCAGCCAGGTTTCAAATTGCTCGTTTAACAGTCGCTTATGGGTAGCTGCATCTAATTGTGCGGGAATAAATTGTTCCAATCGCACAATTAAAATCCAATCTCCCAAGCGAGTTGGTGGTAATGCTTGTCCCGGCTGAGATTTGAGCAACATTTTTGCTAATACTGGATGGGGAACCCCTAACTCTACCGGACCAATCAACCCTCCCGTCTGTGCTTCGGGACCCTTGGAATACTCACGGGCAAGTTCTGCAAAAGGCTGCTCGTCTTCTTGAACCCGAAAGTATAATTCTTGAGCAACAGCAATATCATTAACCCGAATCAGCGAATAGATTACTTTATCTAACTTTTCTTTACGCTGAAGAAAATATGGTTCTACTTTTGCTCCCCAGGTATCTTGTTTAAATTTTTCTAAACGAAGAGTACGAGTTACGAGATAATCTAGCTGTTCGCGTCCCAAGCCACGGGATTTGAGCCAAGCTTGTAATTGTTCTTCATCTCCTAACTGCTGCTGCTGATAAAACTGTTTATATGCTTCAGTAACTTCTTCTTCGGAAAGTGTTATGGAAGCAGTTGCATTATCAATGACAATTTCTTTTAGCAACTGAGGCAGCATTCCGTATTGCTTAAGCAACGGAAGAATCTCATCAACACTAATAGCGCGGTCGCCAATTTGTAAAAGTGCGCTCATAATATCAGTATCATTCGGGGTGCTGCTGTTATAAATTGTTTCAATCAAAGTATATCTATAAAGTTATTAACAGGTTGTTATCTGGTTAATAAAGAATAAAGGACAACATTTTAGTAATAACTGCTGAATGTTATTAATACCTAGATATAGGAACATATGCCATTCGAGTAATTACTGAAAAATATAGTAGTTAAAAACTCATGTGTTTGCCAAGAGTATAGTAAAGGTATACGTCTTTTTTTTTACAGTTTTTACACAATTTATGGTTTGGGACAAGATATTTAATAGTTTAACCCCTATTAAATATGGATATATGGTTTCTATTGAATAAAAACAAAAGCAGGCTGTTAAACCTGCTCCCATAGGTAATTCATCAATTATTATTAAAATGGTAAAATTATCCTTGACATAATGATTCTGATAGTGATAGGGAGTAACTGAAATAAATAGCAGTATAGTTACACTATCGGTAAATAGCCCAAATTGTATTTAAATTAATCAGGGTTTATTCTGATACAAAATAAGTAAATAGTGAAGTTTTTAAGAATATTGGTGTTGGAATTTGGTGAAAATAATTTGTAGGTAAGTAGAATTGAGTGGGTAGATATGCCGATACCACTAATTACCTTACTATTAAATTGTGGTATTAACAGACATCCCATCTGTAGATTTTTTAAATGCTAAAGTTTATCTTGACAATCAAGTCGTTATAGTCAGAGTCACCACCGTTGGGTAAGTCCTCAAAACCAAAGGTATTATCAGCAAGTAAACGAATGTGGTCAACTCCGTCTGCATTCGCTCCCGAATATGGGAAGTAAATTTCAGGATTATTACTACTATCGCTGTCGGTAAGTTGGTCAAGACTACCGTTGACAATAATCAAAGGAGCAATAATCGAACCCGTTTCAATTTGAGCAGTTCCAGGTTTTACACCTTGATTAGCTGCACTAAATTTGACTATTTCACCGGTAACTGCATCTTTGACCAGATTATCGAGAGCTGATTTTTGGTAGATATTGGTATTAGGGTCGAATCTGTCAACTTTTCCATCAGCGTCAACTTTATAGAAGTAAACTTCGTTGTTGAATGCTGCTTCTCTAAATACAGAAAAGTTTGCAGTTACTACTGATTGAGTCAAATCAGTTAAATCAATTAATTCAGCTTGTGTTGAATTTTGAAGATTTGTACCCAAAGGTAATTGATTATCTGTTTGCTCAATTTTTACAATTAAATCGCTGAAATTACCATCATTTGTATCATTCCAACCCAAGGAAAATTCTTCTTGGCTTTGAGTTTCTACTTTTAAGGTAGTGGTATCTGAGAAAATGACTTGTGAAATGGATGTTTTACCCGAGAGTACAGCATTGGTAGTACTGTTATCTACCAAGTAGAAACGGATGTTTGTATTATCTGGGAATTCTATCAAACGGTTTTTAGTTTGACTACCAAAACCATTCGGAGAATTAGTTAAAGCAGAGAACACAACTTTTGCTCGCTCTAAAGCTGCTTTTGCATAACCTGATTCACTAGGAAGAATACCATCGATGCTACCTTGTTGATCATCAACTGCAAATACTCCAAGTTCGTTGATTCCATCCGAATTTACACTACTAAAAGTTACTTGCAGTTTCGATATACCAGTTTCTCCAGAAATATTAAAGATATCTAGAGAGGAATTTACTTCGGTCAGTTGCTTGGTATTGTTGGTATCGGGAGATTCGACAACGTTACCGTTTATTTGATACTGACCCAGACTACCGTAGTCAGTATAACCATCGGGATTTTCTGCAAATGGGTCGCCTTTTCCAGTACCTTCAACATGGATGTAATACTCTCCAGCATCCAAAGATAAATCGAAGGAAGCGAATAAAGATTCTACTGGATTAGATTCTGCAATCAAAGTACCATCAGCACTGTAAAGTTTTGCCAGAATATCTAAATTTGACCCGCGTGAGTCCAGATACTCTAACGTATATTTACCATTGCCATCAGAAAGATACACTTGAGAACTAGGCTCAATGCTAAACAATACATTACCCGTAGCAGTTACAAAGGAAAAGACATCAACATCGGTGTTGCGTTCGATGATACCAAAAGCACTCACGGTGCCAGTATTAGTTGGTGTGAGTTTAAAAGCTGTAGTCTTACTATTACCGTAATCGTCAACACAATAGTCAAAGCCATTTTCAGTAGTGATAATTTCTAAATCATCTTCTCCACTAAAAAAATTCGCATTTGAACCAGTGTTATCGGCATTTTTGTAATCTCCCTGACTCCACTGAGTAAGACTCTTCCCAAAAGGTGCGCCCATGATTGGACCCCAACTAGTATCTCCACTACCAAAACCGGGGTGATACTCGGTGCTAGGGAAAATACCATCATGATTCAGCCCTAAAGTATGACCAACTTCATGACTGATAGTCATTGCAGCATTGTTTTCACCTTTGTTAAAAGAAAACGCAGGTGTATCCGTATTCCAATTAAAGCTATAAACATTAGCAATACCACCAGAACCAGGAGCAATTTGAGTATCTGTGTCTTGGGTTATAACTGTTCGGATACCCCATCTATCATCTCCATCTCCAATTTTTTGTAAATCTTCTATATCAGGTTCTTCTGTAGTGACATTTACATTAAAAGGAGCAAAATCTTCGGTCACTCGCTGCCAAATTTTTTGAATTGTCTCAAGTTCCTCGTTAGTAAAAGAAGAGGAATCACCATTCGTATCGTATGCTGGTGAATCAATTCTTGCGCCATTTTTCCAGTTAGCATCTTCTGTTACATGACCGTCAAAATCTAAATAGATGGTATGTTTAGCATCTGGATTGCTATGCAATTTAAAAGTATTACCATAATCAACAGGTGGAGCTTCTATAACTCCTCCATTTGAATTTGTTTGTTGTGGTATTTCTGTATAAGAAATCCCATCTGTATCATTTTCAACGGTCATTAGTATCTACTCCAAAAAAGATTAGTTGCAGCAGATGACCCTAAAATTACTCAAATTTGAATTTAAATTGCTAAAAAAAGAATTTTTTAACATCAAAATATGCTGAGAGAGTATCTGATAAGCAAGATTTATTTTCAGCATATTTACTGTTTGCTTTTAATCAATCACAAGTAAATTATTCTTTTATCGAAGATTTGTATGATTCATCAATTATCATATTTACTATAAACATTCATCTTTTGTTTTGTGGTAAACATACTTATTTGATTTGTTTAGTTAAAATCCTGATAGATTAATTGCAGACTGTGAGAGACTTTTACAGTATAGTGTTAATTTTTATGAGGGCTTTTTATTTGTAGGATAGGTTTTACTTGTCCTACAATTACTTAAGGGAATAAACTCTATCTAATATTAATTATGAACTTGTATTTATTGCTTTTAAATATAAGATTTTTCTGCTAGATAATCTAGCTATTGTGGTTACTTTTGTCTCAATATTTTTATAAGATTTAGGGGAATAAAGAGTATTCCATACGACAATAAATCATATATTAATGGATTAAATTCACGTGAAGTCTTTACGATAATTTTTAGTATAAAATTGTATAGTGCTATATCTTTATATCAGTTAGTACATCAGAAGGTTTTTTAGCATTTATATAATTAACTTTTGTTAAAAAAGCACTAGTAAAATAAAATACCGAGTACTTTTTTATATGGCTATTCAACCTTGAACTTAAGCAGGATTTTACGGAGTAAATAGTTAAGTCAAGTTCCTGATTAATTATTAAATCTAAACCTTCTAGCTGGAATGTAATATCCACTAATTCTATTTGATGGAAGCTGACATTATTTGTTGTAGCAGCAGAGATGTAGGATAAATACAATTTTTCCCAGTTTTTAAGCTTGTTTGATGCTGAACCCTTATAAAATTCATTTGCCAAACTCAAGCTGGTATCATTTACTGAATCTACTTCTATTTTATTACCTATAAAAAATTCATTAAAATATTCGCTCACATTTCTAAAGCTAAATACTGGGTTGCTACTGTTTACTTGAAAGCAACCAGTTGAGGAACTATAGGACTCCTATTTAATTTTTTAAAAAAATAATTTGGTTCACAGCTTGCTGTATGAAGGTTTGATTTTCAGTATACCTAGCAAGATTCAATTAGGATTCCTATATCAAAATATGTAAGTTACCAACATCTGCCAGACTATCACAGAATGTGATGAAGCCGACAAATAAGTTTGTAGCAGCTAGAGGGCTGATTTCTTTGATGAAAGAACTTTTTGTAATACTCTGATGATTTTACTTAATAATATTAATTATGGATATTTACGTATTTAGACTTAAACTAATAAAGAGCATAAAGATTAGAAGCAAAGTCTTGAATTAAACGTAATCAAAGCTATAAATCGGTAATTAAGAGTACTTATCAATATTTGTTTTAGTTTATAGATTGAGTTAAAAGCTTTCAATAATGTTAATGTTTCTACCCATCATGTCAATAGTTCCGGTGATATTCAGTCCGTCAGATGTGAGATGGTTTAAAAGTATGATTTTTTATTTGTACTTTGGTATGCTATAAAAATTTTGTTTTGCTAGTGCTTTATATTTAATAGCTGAAAATTATTGCTATGACTTTAGTCATAAATATGGATGACCATAGACAATATTGAAACACCAATATCTAAGGTTAACTTACTAGAGACAGCTTTCAGATAAGGAAAAATGAAAAGTAATTTCTTGCTCAGTTTTTTAGTATTATCTACCAGCTTTTTTATTAATACACCTTCTGTTCATGGGGAATCAGCAGATATATTTAAGCCTTTAATCGGTGATATCCGCTCATCACTACCATCGGGTCTGACTATGCGTTTACCTTCCTATATTCCTGCTTCGGATTTTCCTCTATACCCATTTGTGACTTCAGATGAAAAAGGTGTGAAAGTCAATATCGGTATTGAATCTGACTGTGAATCTTCTCCAAATCCCAACTCTTGTATTATCGGTGCTATTGCAGCTGTACCAAATAAAGCTGTAGAACATTGGCCTCCTAAAGGAGATAATCTTCAACGGGTAAATCTAGATAGTGGGATTCGTGGTTTCTTCTTTACTCGGGGGGATGGAAAGGTTAGCTTTGTAGCTTGGGAGCAGGATAATCAAAAGTTTGGTATTTATGCATTATCTGAGTTTACTTCTCGAAAGGAATTATTAGACATCGCGAAATCAATGACTGGTGAAAAAGCGATTACAAATCAATAAATCATTTGTAGGGTGTGTGACGATTACGATTTCTCATCGAGACTAACAAACATAATTAATTTTACCGTCAAACAATTTTGGATTTTAGATTTTAGATTATTTCCATAGTTGAGACTAGGAGTTTGAAACCATTTGTAATCCAAAATATTTTCAGTCACGCACCAATTTATTAATAACGAAACACAAGGAATTTATCACAATGAATTACAATATCTCTTCGGAACTCGCTCAACAATTACAAACAACCATAGATACTGCTGTGGACAGTGCTGGAATCGCTGGTGCGACAGTCGCTGTGATCAATTCCGAGGGTACTTGGTTTGGTGCTAGTGGAGTTTCTAATTTGGAGACAGAAAAATCATTAAATCCAGATGAATTATTCAAAATAGGTAGTATTAGTAAAACATTTACATCAGCAACTCTTCTTAAATTAGTAGAAGAAGAAAAGCTGAGTTTACAAGATACTTTAGACCAATGGTTACCAGACTCTATTATTCGTAATATTCCTGATGTTCAGGATATAAGCGTGGAGCAATTGTTGAATAATACTAGCGGTATTGCTAACTATACAAATCAAAAATGGTTAGCAGATGAACTAGCTTTTCAAAATGGTGCTGATATTGATTGGAGTCGGGAAGCAATAATTAATAATTACGTGGCTGGGGAAAATCCTGATTTTGCTCCTGGGGAATCATTTAATTATTCCAATACTAATTATCTTCTGCTGGGAATGGTCATCGAAGCTGCTACAGGTAATTCTTATCAAGATGAAGTTAATCGTTTAATTTTGGAGCCATTGGAATTAGAAAATACTTATTTTGTTGGAGATGAAATCCCAGAAGATAAATTCGTTAACGGATATGCTGATTTAATCGGAGAAGATGGGAGTTTTGGCTCGGATGGTGTTATTGAACAAACAAAAAATTCTTTTTCATCTCTTGCTTCTACCTTAGCCGATGGTGGAATTGTCTCAAATACTAAGGATGTATCCCGTTTTAGCAATGCACTTTTCGGTGGAGAATTATTAACACCTGAAAGTTTGAATCATATGCTTTCTTGGTCAAACATTGATGAAAGTGAGGTGGAAGTTGGAGACGAATATGGATTGGGTATATATGAAGAGCAAACCCCCTGGGGAGAAATGTGGGGACATGATGGTGGGACTTTTGGCTACTTTAGTAAAATGCGCTATTTCCCCGAGAACGATACTACGGTTGTAATTCTGACAAACCAATCTTCTGATTCCTTACCATCTGCAATCGATTCTATATTTTCGGCTGTTAATAATACTTTATTCGGCGAACCTAATAATAATATTAGCACTGAAGAATGGATTGATTCTTTTAACAGTAATTTTGTTAATGGTTTAATTGATGTTGTTGATGTAATTAATAATAAAGCTGATTTGATTGGTTTACTTGAAGATGAAAGTAAACTAGCAGAACTTGATGATGATTCTATAGACCAAGTTAAATTACTTCAACTTATTAGTGACCCTGATAATGCTGGTGATTGGAAAAAATTTCAAAAATTTCTCAAGTTTGGTGAAATCGTTCCGGAAGAAAGCGATGTCAAAGTAGGTGACGAAGCAGATAATACCCTTGCTGGTGAAGAAGGTAACGATACTATAGCTGGGGGTTTGGGTAATGATTTGATTTTCGGTCAAGGTGGTGATGATGTTTTACGAGGGGATTTAAATAATAGTTCTGGTGGTGGAAGCGTTGGTGGTGATGACACTATTTATGGTGGAATGGGAAATGACCTGATTTTTGGTGAAGCTGGTAATGACCTGATTTTTGGTGAAGCTGGGAATGACAGACTTTGGGGTGATGCTGGTGATGATACTCTAAGGGGTGGTTTGGGTAACGATAGTCTCAATGGTGGTGTGGGTAAGGATGTATTTGTCCTCAAACTGGATCAAGGGACAGATAAAATTTTTGATTTTAAAGTTGATGATGATTTGATTGATATTACTAATTTGGGTGTAAATTTAGAAGATATTAATATTACCCAACAAGATAAAGATGCTGTAATTACCATCGATGGTGTTGATATCGCAATTTTGCAAGATGTAACTGCTGATAGTCTAAGTGAAGATAATTTTGTCAACGATGATTCTTCTGGATTATCCTTCCCCGAACCAACTGGTGAATATTCCGTAGGAACTGCTGATTATTATTTCAAAGATTGGGAAAGAGAAGAAATATATACTGAAGACCCCGACGACAACCGAGAGTTGACTGTTAAAGTTTGGTATCCCACTGAAATCTCTGAAGGAAAAACCGCTCCCTATTTGAGTGAAGAATTAAGTCGAGAGCTAGCACCGGGTTTTGGTTTATCTGAGGAAGAATTAATTGAATTAAATGAACAGATATCTACCAACAGTATTATCAATGCTCCCGTTGCTGATGCTGAATCCGATTATCCCGTACTATTCTTTTCTCACGGTTTCGGAACTCCATCAGAGTTCAGTACGATTAGTGCAGAGGAAATAGCATCTCAAGGTTAAGTAGATGTTAGCATGAAACATACCTATGATTCTACTCTCTCTGTTTTTCACGATGGAAGAATCATAGGTCAATCTCCTGTATTTAACGTACAAAATGAAGCGGATTTTCTAAAAGCTGCTAGACAAAGTGTGGGAGTTCGAGCAGAAGATGCACAATTTGTATTAGATGAATTAGAAGAAATTAACGCAGGTGAAGGAATTTTGAGTCGAAAATTAGACTTGGATAGAGTCGGTTTTCTGGGATATTCATTAGGTGGTGCTACTGCTGCTGAAACCTTATTACAAGATAAACGTTTCAAAGCTGGAATTAATTTAGATGGTTCGCTGTTAATCAATAGAGTTGATGAAAGTTTGAGCCAACCCTTTATGTTTATGAACAGTGACCTATTTGGAGTTGGTACTCCTTCAGACCCATTATCAAAAGAATTAAACGAAATACGAGAATCATTCATTGAAAATATGCAAAATGATGGTTATCAACTCACAATTGACGATACAAATCATCAAAGTTTTAGCGACATCCCGATTTTCTTAAACCAGTTAAAAAATGCTGGAGTTGATTTAGGTGATTTAGAAAATTTTATTGCTCCTATTGAACCAGAGCGAGCAACTACGATTATTAATGATTATACAGTTGCTTTCTTCGACAAATATCTGAATAACGAGGATAGTCATTTATTAGCAGGTGATAATTCGACTTATCCAGAAGTTACATTTGAATTGCTCGAAACAGGTGTTTCGACAAATCAGGAAACTGTATTTGGAACTGTTGAGAATGATGTTATTGAAGTAGAAAATAGTAATAAAATTATTTTCGCTGGTAAAGGAGATGATTTAATTGATGCTTCTACTAGTGGTAAGGGTGATAATCGCATTTACGGTGGTCAAGGTGATGATGTATTAATTTTAGGAAAAGATTCTCGCGTTTTTGGTGAAGCAGGAAACGACGGTTTCTTTACTACATCTGGTGGTAATAATATTGTCACTGGTGGTGAAGGTGCAGACCAATTTTGGATTGCTGTTGCTGAAACTCCCGATGGAACAAATACTATTACTGATTTTACGATTGGTGAAGACGTAATTGGAATTGCTGGCTTGGGGATTGGGTTTGAAGATATAAGCATTACTCAGCAGGAAGATAATAGTTTAATTGCTGTTAATGGAATGAGTTTAGGAATTTTACAAGGAATTGATGCGAATGTTTTGAGTGTTGATAATTTTGCAATTGTTTAATTATTTATTCTTGTACTTCTAAGTCATTTAAGTCATTTGTGAAAAAAAGAAACCCGGTGAAAAAAACCGAGTTTCTTTTTTTAGCCTCAATTAATATCTGTCCTCGAATACGAATTTAAATAAAGAATATTTTTTCCTTATGATTAATTTTCTAAAAATCCACATCTTTAATGTTTTATTAATGTATTAAGAAAACAGTATCTTTTGTTTAAATTAATAATAATGAAATCGCTATGGCTTAAACCTAATTTGGATGAGTGAGTAATTACTCGCTCTTTACCACGTATATATCCTATATAAAATGCTGCAAACGCTGAAATATGGCGATTACAAGCTAAATTTCGGCTGCAATGACCTTATCCAAGTATCATTCTATTATCAAGCAGATAAACGTTAAAAAAATATAATGTTTGTGTTCCCAGATACAAAAGAAATAAATTGTAATGTGATATTAATAAGTGTATCAAAAAAAACAAAAGCCCAAATGATGCAGATTTTTTATTCCTTTAATAACGGAAATTAAGGTTTTATATCCCTTAATTTATTTAAATCTTGCACAAAGGGAATACATAATTCGTATATAAGATTCTAAGCAATATTTATCAGATTATTTATTGTTTAATCACTTTTTACACGAGTTAAAAAATTTTTTTGACAATCGGTTATCACCCTTGGGAGTAGCATTATACTTAACTTCCCTATTTTACGATGAAAAGTTTTTTACAATTCATCTATGGGACTTTTCATGGATGTAAAACGCGGAAGATGCTTTTTAACTCAAATCACATGTACCCATATCTTGGATATCTAGTGCAAAACATTGGAATACAAGCATTTTAACCACTAGTACAAGAACAATTCGACTCTGACCTATGTATGCACAACAGACTGATTTAAAAACACCTACATATCTTGAGTATGGTTCGGAAAAATTATATTCTCTTGTCAATATCTGCGGGATGAAGCATAAAACCTTGGAGATAATGGAAGTCTTCAAGCAGATGACTTCATCATGGGGAAATAACGTCATTGACAAGCAACCACTATGGTTGTCTGGGATAGCTGATGACCATACTCCATTTGAGTTTTCAGTTGCAATCGATAAAGATACTCCAGAGCTAAGGATTTTATGTGAATCCCAAAGAGATGGTTTTAGTTTGCTATCTAATTGGCGAGCGGGAATGCAATTTAATTATTGGTTGATGGATAATTATGGTGCAAGTTTAACTCGACTAAATCAGGTTAGCGACCTGTTTTTTCCTGAAGACGAAGCTGCCCATTTTGCAATGTGGCATGGAGCTTGCTTTTTACCCAACAAAAAATCAGAGTTCAAAATCTATTTAAATCCACAAGCAAAGGGGAAAAATGAAACACAGGATGTAATCAAGGAAACCTTTAAGCGTCTTGGATTAAAAGAGTCTTGGTTAGCTGTAGAAGCTGTTTTAAAAGAGCAAGACCCAAGCAAAAATGAACTTAAATACTTTTCTCTAGACCTGTCTGCAAAACCAGAAGCCAGAGTAAAAATCTATTGGCAACACCGTGATATTACAGCAGAAGAACTGGAGAAAATGTATAGCGTTGCGCGTAATTATGTACCGGGAGATGTTACCGAATTTTGTCAGGCTATTGCAGATACGATAGTATTATCTAAAAGACCTGTGATTTCTTGTTTTGCTTTTATTGAAGGTAATCCAAGTGCCCCAAATACAGCCACAATTCAAATTCCACTTACACCTTATGCTACCAATGACGGTGTAATGCGAGAGCGCATTAATAACTATCTCGTAAATAAAAATCTTCCAGCCTCTATTTACGATAGTTCGATTAAAGCAGTTACAAACCGCTCTCTGAATGCGCGCTCTGGAATACATTCATGTATTTCGTTTCGTCGAGATAAGCAGAACAAACGACGAGTAACGGTTTATCTGGCTTTGGAATCTCATCCGTTTTTTTAAGTTATTTGGAGTATTAAAAATGAAGGAAATTTTAGCTTTAATCGAAAAAAAGAAGCAAGACATTGCTCAAACTCAATTAATTCAATTTATGCAAGATAAAAGTATAGACCCAAGACAAAGGCTAGCTTGGACACCAGCTTTTGCTCCTTTTGCAATGATGTTTAAAGATTTTAATAGAATCGTACTTTATAAAGAGCCAGCGGATAGTAAAATTCAAGAGATGATGAACCAGCACTCCCGCGAAGATGCACAGCATTGGTCATGGTTTCTCAAAGATATGCAGCTAATGGGATACGATAGTCCTATTAATTATACTGATGCCTTAAAATTCCTTTGGGGTGAGGAAACTATTAAAGTGCGTCAAATGGCCTATAACTTATTTGGTATATGTACTTTGGAGGAGGATGTTTTAATCAAGCTTGCTGTGGCTGAATCAGTAGAAGCAATTGGAAATGTTGGTTTATTTGAGGCTTCACAAGTAGCAAAAGAACTTACAGAGATAACTAAGCAGCACTACCCTTATTTTGGTCCTTCTCACATCGTAAAAGAGACAGGTCACATTCAAGCAGATATGGATTCAGTAGAGAATTTTATCGAAAATATACAGCTAACCGAAGCTCAAAAAGAAAAAGCGTTCACTCTGATAGAAAAAGTTTTTGCAGATTTCGCAGACTCAATGAATGAAATGTTTACCTTTGCTCACAAGCACGCTTATGATCGGCCATTTACAACAATGAGTAGTATTGATAAATCAGTAGCACAAATATAAGAAAACACTAGCATCACTAAGTGTACCCAAATCTAACTGAAAAGTGCTGTAAATAGCTATAAAAATGCTCATTCTGTTATCAGTTGTGTCAACAGAATAACCAGAATTTAGTCACTTTAACCCTTGAGCAGCTTTTGAAAGAAAATAACGAATAATCGTAATATCGATACAAGAGCAATATCAAAAATTTGGATCAGGTGTAATTGAGAATTATAGTTATTCTTACGAAAAAACAGATGGTAGTGCGAGCATCTTGCTCGCACTGCGAAAATTAATTGGAATAACTATAAATAATTTAATTCTCAATTAAATTCTAGTATTTGCTTGCGATAGCACTTGAATATAGTCTATTTACGTTTATGATTTTAGAACTCAAATTTTTGGGTTGCTCCGTATCGATAATTTCATGTCTGTCACCAAAAAAAGACTTATGTTTACCAAAGTAAATTGTAAAACTATTAACAGAATTGGCAAAAATAGTCATGCGGTAGTGATTGGTGCTGGTATGTCAGGATTATTGGCATCGAGGGTTTTGCTAGAACACTTCGATTGCGAAACTATAATCGAACGCGATAGACTACCACAGCAGCCAGAAACACGACGAGGTGTTCCTCAAGCAAATCACGTTCATACATTGCTTCTCCAAGGACAGCAGATTTTGGAGCAATTGTTTCCTGGAATAGAAGCAGAATTAACCACAGGTGGCGCTCCTAGTGTAGACTGGTCTTCAGAATATTATTTCCTAAATGTATGGGGATGGGCATCCCTTAGTCCTTCAGACTTAATAACTCGCAGTTGTAGTCGAAACTTTTTGGAATGCTTGGTAAGGAAGCGTTTGAGCAGCTATACCAATCTGAAATTTATCACGGCAACTCAAGTTAGAGGATTGGTAAGTGACGAGAGTAATTCCAAAATTACCGGGGTTCAAATATCCTCCCACAAGGAATCTGAAGAACAATTAGCTGCTGATTTAGTAGTCGATGCTAGTGGACGTAATTCCCTATTACCTAAATGGTTAGAGAAAATCGGCTATCAAGCACCTAGGCAAACAGTAATCAACTCTTTTGGAGGCTATAGTACTTGCTGGTATGAAGTACCAGAAAATTATCAAGCTGATTGGAAAGGTATCGTAGTTGCGACTAAACCACCTCAAGATAAACGAGGCGGATTTTTGTGTCTAGTTGAAGGTAACCGTTGGGCTGCTACTGCTATCGGTACTGCTAAAGATTATCCACCTACGGATCAAGATGGTTTTATGGAATTTCTTCGTAGTCTACGTACCCCGTTAATTTATGAAGCAATTAAAGATGCTAGACCAATTTCTCCAGTCTACGGCTATCGACGGATGGAAAATTCATGGAATCACTACGAAAAGCTTTCCAAATTGCCAGAAGGCTTGATTGCTATTGGTGATGCTGTATGTGCTTTCAATCCGCATTACGGTCAGGGTATGACTGTATCTGCTCTAGGTGCTTTAACTCTAGACCTCTGCCTGCGAGAACAATTGCAGCGTTCTCCCGATAGTCTAAGAGGTTTAACGAAGCGCTTCCAAAGCAAGCTGGCAAAACGTTTGAAAAATCCTTGGTTAATGACAACTAGCGAAGATTGCCGCTGGGAAACAACCAAAGGTCGTCAAATGAATATATTAACCAAACTAATGCATGGATACATGGATCAAATATTACTTTTATCAGTCAAAGATGCCAAAATCTACAAAAAATTTTTAGAGGTAGTTCTTATGGTAAAAGCTCCCCAATCACTTTTCGCACCAAATATCCTAGCAAAAGTCCTGATGCATTCTTTAGATTCCTCTACAGTCCCACAACAAACAAAATAAGCCTTAATTCTTATCAATTATCAAATAAGACTAGAAGTATTTAAATTTTGTGCTTCTAGTCATCAAATTCAGTAATCAGTAGCTTTTATTGCTGAAAATCAACCAGTTAAATTTAGTTTTCAAAACTTATTTGTTAGCCAAAGTTGCCGAGTAATTAATAATAACTCTATATTGAAAGGGGTATGCCAATTATGAATGTTGTTCCTTTCCCCGGTGAAGATATACATTCTAAACTGCCTTGATGTTTTTCTGTAATAATTTGATGACTTATAGATAGTCCCATACCAGTACCTTGACCAACTGGCTTAGTGGTAAAGAAAGGGTCAAATATTTTTTGCTTAATATTATCTTTCATTCCTACACCATTATCAGCTATCCGAACAATGACTGTATTGCTAGTATCTATTTCTGTGCTAATCACAATTGTAGGAGCTTGCTTTGATTCAAATAATTCACCTACTCCTGTCGATAGTGCATCAATTGCGTTAGTAATTAAATGTAGAAAAACTTGATTTATTTCGCCTGCATAACAGCTTACTTGTGGCAATTGAGCATAATCTTTAATAACTTGAATACTTCCTAATTTTTGTACGAGAATCATTAATGTACTATCGAGATTTTCATGTATATCAATCTTTTTAATTTTTGCCTCATCTAAACGCGAGAAAATGCGTAGCGATTTAACAATATCCCGTATGCGCGATGCACCCATTTTCATTGAATTAATTAGATTTGGTACATCTTCTCTAATATAGGGTAAGTCTATTTCTTCAATCTTTTCGATAGCTTGAGGAATATTGTCATAGCAAGAGTTTTCTTGATAAATATCAATCAATTCTAATAAAGATTCTATATATGTAGAAGTATATGTTAAATTACCATAAATAAAGCTAACTGGATTGTTAATTTCATGAGCGATACCTGCTACTAATTGACCTAAAGAGGACATTTTTTCGTTATGAACCAACTGTGATTGAGTACGTTTTAGTTTTTGCAAAGTAGTTTGTAACTGTTGGGTAATAGCTTGTAATTCCTTATTTTTTTCTTCTAGCTGTTGCGTCCTTTCATTCACTCGTGCTTCTAAGGTAGAATAGAAACGGGCATTTTCTACAGAAACAGCTGCTTGCGCTGATAATACTTTCAAAATTTCTAGTCTATCTTTTGTAAATGCACTATTAATAAGATTATTTTCTAAATACAAAATTCCGCTCATCTTTGCATTATGAATAATAGGAGATACGAGAATTGATTTTGGTTTATTTGAGAGAATATAAAGGTCATTTTTAAAATTATCGGCACTATTTGCATCATCTAAAATAACAGGAAGTTGAGTGCGGTGAACGTAATTAATAATAGATACAGGTAATATCTTTTGTGCATTGCTTGTCAGAGATTGTAATATAGATATCTCATTTTTTTCATTTAATAAAGCTTCAATCACTAATTCATTTTGATTATTAGCAATAAATAAAACTTTTTCTGCCCCTGCATTTAATTTAGCTAAATGCATCAGTTTGTGTATTAAATCTTCCAGAATCACTTCGCTACTTAATGCTAAAGATGATTTAATTAAAGTTGAAGTATCTAAAGCTAAAGTTTGGCTAAAACTAGTTGAAGCTATTGTACCTTTTTTATCTAGAGATATACCTGTTTGAGTACGAATAATATAGTCGGGATAATTATCTTCTAAATCTTTAACTTTAGCAAAAGCACCCCATTTGAAATAACCATAGTAAGCATCTGTCATATAAATCTTGGCAAATTTTTCTTTACCTTGCTCAATATAGAATTTTGCCGCAAGTTCGTTCGCAAGAGCTTCTTCTGCTGTATAGTTATTTCCTTTCGCTCCTGCGACTGCTTTATCATATAAATCAATTGCTAAATTATTTTTGCCCAAGACTCTAGCTCTTTCAGCTTCAACTAAATCATATTTATGTTGAAAGTTGCAGGAAGCATAATTGGCCCAAACTTTCATTTTTCGTTGATTAATTTTGATTTGATGTAGATAATTTTGTTTTTCTTGTTGAGATGCATTTGTAATATCGGCTAATAATGATAAAGAATAATAGAAATTATTCAGAATATAGACAAAAAATCCTGGATCTGACTCTTCATATTTTTGTGATTCTTTTACAGATTTAATACTAACTTGATAGTTTGCAAAAAGATAATTATTTTGGGCTTTACAAAAACAAAAAATTCTCATTATTATTGGTTGTTCTTTATATAAATAAAGAAAATCTTCTTCACTTAAGTCATCGCTCGTTAAGGAAATTCTATTTAAAGTTAATCCTTGCAGTTGTAGCACGGTTTGTCTTAAAACTTTCAGTCCTACAACATCAGTTTCAATTTTGAAATTATTACTTACTAATTCAATATATTTATCTATTTCTTTAATAAATATGTCGAGATGGGTATTACAAAAAAAACTATTTTGAACCACAAAACAAGCATTATAACTAGAAAATAATATATCTCCTGTTTCGACTCCACTCTGTACTCCCTCAATTAGATTGGGAATTGTTTGAGAGATGTGTCCTTTAAAATGCTTAATCATTGTATTGTAAATCAGAAAAACTTTTGCTTTTAGTGAATAAGCATTTAGATGAGAAAGTAATTTAATACCTAACTGACCAAAGCGATATCCTGAATCAATATCTCCAAACTTATCGCAGAGCATAGCACCGTAGCCACTATATGCATAAGAAGAATACATGCTATTACCATATTGAATAGATAACCTTACCATCGCTAATACCATTAGCGGAAATAGCAATGACCCAGATTGAGAAGCAACAGGGGTAATAAACATTATCATTTTCATTATTGCTAATTTATAAGGGTCTTCCATTTCTGACAAATAAAGCAAATCTTCTATGTTTTTACCAGCTAAAACTAATTTAGTTTGAGCAAATGCAGATAAAATATGAATATTCTTTGCTTGCTTTGGTAAATTTAATCCCAAACCTTTCAATACAGTAACCCCAATATCTAATGCTTTCGTAACTTCTCCTTTTGCTGTATGAAATTGAATTTTTATTTCATAAACTCTAACCTTATCTAAAATATTTTTACACTTCTCTAACGATATATTTGTTAACTCGTGGGATTTTTCAAAATTACCAGTTAAATATTCAGCTTCTGCTGTCTCTACATATAACCCAAGGGTCAAATCGTAATGACTCTGCCAAGAATTTTCGACTAATAGCTTTAAGCCAATATTTAAGTATTTGATTGCAGCTTCAAATGCAGAATTTCTCTTAGCTTTTTGACCAGCTAACAAATTTAGATTTGCTAGCTCTAATTTTTCTCTCTCTTCTTTGAGTAACTCAATACCAAAATTTAATTGATTAACAATATCTAAAATATTATCTGCGAGTTTATCTTGGCTGGTTGATTCTTTTAAAAGCTGTCCAATTCTTAAATGCGTGGCTTGTTTTTTATTTTCTGGAATTAATGAATAAGCTGCTTGTTGAACTCGGTCGTGCAAAAATTTATAACCAATTTGATTATTATCGAATGAACTTATTTGCTCGGAGTCATCGAACAATAAAGGGATTCGATAGTTTTGATTCAATGGTAGAATTAAACCGGCTTCAAGTGCTTTATTTAAGTAGTTTGCAGTTTGATTAATTGATTCTTCGTTGACTACTGATAGTACATCTAAGGTAAATTTATCTCCAATACAAGCAGCTAGTTTTAGCACCTGTTGCGTGATTTCTGGTAATTTTTCAATTCTTGATGCGACTAAATCCACTACACTTTTATCTGTTATTCCAACAGACTGTATATCTTGAATGCTCCACAACCACTTTTGTTGATTAAAATCAAACTTGAGTAAAGATTCCTGATACAAACTCTGTAGTAATTGAGTAACAAAGAAAGGATTACCACCAGTTTTATTGAAAATTAATTTTGCTAGTGAACTACTGTCTTCTTTGTTATCATTGAGAGTTTCTGCGACTAATTCTGTTACATTGTGATTTGAAAGAGGTTCAAGAGTAATGTTATTAATTGTTTTATGTTTCTCAATTTCTTCAACTGTACTAATTAGGGGATGAGTTGGATTAACTTCGTTATCTCGATAAGCTCCAATTATTAATAAATATTCAATACTTAAATCGATGGCTAATAGCTGCATCAGTTTTAAAGTTGAAGTATCGGCCCATTGTAAATCATCCAAAAATATGACCAGGGGATGCCCTTTTTTCGTAAACAAACTAACAAATTTTTGAAATATTTGGTTGAGTCTATTTTGAGCTTCTATAGGTTCTAGATGTGGTACTTCTACTTGCTTCCCAATGATTAATTCAACTTCCGGTATTAAGTCAATTATCACTTGTCCATTATGACCAACAGCCTTTTGGATTTTATTTTGCCATCTTTTTAATTTTGATGAAGATTCTGTGAGCAATTGTTTGCATAAACTTGAAAAAGCTTGTATCAAAGATGCGTAGGGAATATCTCGTTTAAACTGGTCTGACTTACCACTAATAAAATATCCTCCAGCTTTTACGATTGGTTTATTTACTTCATTAATTACTGATGTTTTACCAATACCAGAATAACCAGAGACTAAAATTAACTCACTATTACCCTTAGTCATTCTTTCAAAAGCATTTAGTAATAACTGTACTTGTGATTCTCTTCCATAAAGCTTTTGAGGAATCAACAACTGAGAAATAACTTCCAATTGACCGGGAGTGAAATTCAAAATGGTTCCAGTTGCTTGTAGCTGTTTCCAGCATTGTTGCAAATCTGCTAGTAAACCTTCAGCACTTTGATACCTATCTTCGGCATTTTTTGCCATTAATTTTTCAACGATTGCACAAACCGTAGTATTAATATTTGGATTTAGCTTATTAATTGAAGTAGGTTGCTCGGCAATATGAGCATGTATTAATTCTAAAGGGTCATTACTAATAAATGGTAACTGACCTGTTAACATTTCATATAACATTACCCCTAATGAATAAAAATCGCTACGGAAGTCCAAACTACGATTCATTCTACCCGTTTGTTCGGGAGATATATAAGCAAGGGTTCCTTCTAATTGATTACAATTTATTTGTTGGGTTATTTCTTTTTCTAAACATGAAGCAATACTAAAGTCTGTGAGTTTAATCACAGGTTTATAAATTGAATTTATAGAATTATTCTCTGATAAATTTTTAACAATAATATTTGCTGGCTTGATATCTTTATGAACTATTTGCTTTCTATGTATATAGACAAGTGCTTGAGTAATTGCAATTGCTACTTGGAGAATTGTTTCCAATGATGGTCTATTGCTTTCCAAATACTGTCTTAGAGAAATACCACCAAAATCTTCAAATATAATGGCATAATGTTCGGCAGAGTTTTCTAACTGCAATGCTTTAACGATGTTTTCATGTTCGAGTTTTTTCGCAACAGAATACTCGTGCTTGAGACGTGCAATCGCTTCCAACGTAGGATAATCGTCTCTAAGTACTTTGAGAATAACTGCAATATTCCCTTTTGTGATACTGCGGTAAATATTAGTGCTTACACCAGTATTAATAATTTTATCTAAGGTATATTCTGGGATAGATATATTCTTCATTATTGTTTTAGAAAGATTAAAAATATATTTCTTGGTTTTATAGTTCCCAAATATTCTGCTTAGATTCAATTCTCTTGATAAAAATTATTACAAATGTAGCTTGCTAGTTTAATAATTTGAGTCGCAAATAAAAAAACCGACTTGTTTCAAAAGTCGGTAAGGTAAAAAATTAATCAAATTTAAATTCTAAAAGCTAAAAGTTTTAGAGCTTAATCGAGCGATTTAAACTATTTTTGCCGATTAAGCAGGAAATGAAGCTATTATCTATCAAATATCAAGCAAATACAACGCTCTCACTTATATCTAACCCAGTCACACCGTTAATCATCGCTAAAGTATTTCCATCAAAAGCAACTTTAGTATTACCGTCCATCTCGGTTAGTTCCAAAGTGTTGGAATCAATTCCCAAACCAGCACTACCCAAAAGACCAATTACATCGTTATCAACTTCAAAATCAACGATGGTATTTGCAGATTCAGGAATCTCTCCGCTAACAATCCAGAATTGGTCTGCACCTGCACCACCAGAAATGATATTACCACCACCAGTACTAAAGAAAAATTTATCGTCTCCTTCACCACCCAAAGCGCGATTATTTTTACTCAAATAAATTTCATCATTACCGCTACCAGCATCAACCCGGTTGTTACTTCCACCGAAAGCTAAATCAATTTCATCGTTCCCAGCACCTGCAAAAACAGTACTTCCGTTTTTGTTAAATCCATCGATACCGGGAATTAAAATATCGTCACCAGGAGTTCCAGAAATCAATTTGCTTTCTGGTGTCTCCGTTTCCCCTCCAGATGCTTCTTCGGGTGTTAAACCAAATAGCGTTTCGTACATAATGTCGTAAATGCCGGTATTATCTACAGTGGAAGGTAATTTATCGGCATTCATTCCATAGGTTTTAGCAACAATGCTACCAGGAAAATCGGGAGTTCCCACCCAACCGATACCGAAGTTACCCATCTCTCCATCGAGACTATCTTTTGCTGGAAATGCTTCCCAAGGATTTTCTTCGGAAGCTGTACTTCCATCAACACCATCAAGAGAATTAATCTCGTCTCTTTCAGTGGTGGGATTAACGGTAATAAAAGGTACTTCTGCTTGAGTATCTGCTAATTCTGGGTTATCTTCATCAAAGTTTCCTTCTGGACGGTCGTAAGGTTTATATTGAAACACTTCTAAACCACCACCATCGCTGTCTGCGGCCGTAACTAAAAGCGTGTTGGGGTCTTGATTATCGATATAGTCTATGGCTTCCCCAATCGCTGCATCTCCACGACGCATGGCTTCAATTGTACCGACAGCATTGTTATTATTACCGAAGTTATCGGTTCCTTCTTCCTCAACTACAGCAAAAAATCCATCGGGGTCATCTTCAATTATTTTCAAAGATGCATCGAGCATCTCTGCTACGGTAGGGGCTGTTTCGACGTATAAAGGTAAGGGTGTATCGGTATTTAAACCAAGTTCTTCTTCTGTTTGGTCGTTAAAGGTGTCGTCAGCAGCAAAGACACCAAGTAGCTTTTCGGGAGGAGTATCGCTATTAACTGCTTCGTTCATCTGGTCTTCGGTATATACCACTGTATAACCCAAAGATTCAGCCAGTTCAATCAAGTTGATGCTGGGACGACGTTCGGGACGGGTTTCGGAAGCGTCTAGTTCTGGGGTGACGTGGAAGCCGGTGGTACCGATTGGTAGCATATACAACTCACCACCACCCATAATTACATCGGTTCCAGAACGGATTACCTGTTCGATGATTTCGGCAGCTTTATCGCGAGCGCGGATATCATTACCGTCTCGATTAGTAGTTGCAGCAGCAAAAGCAGCGGTTCCCGGTTCTCCCAAGTCTCCAGATTGAATCAGAGCGGTTGATTTCCCGGCTGCAATTGCTTCTTCTAAAATTGTAAATCCTGTTTTACCAGAAGCTGGAGTTATCTGATTATTATCTTTATCAACACCAAAGATTTCGTTAAATACTTTGACTCCATTAGCATGAGTCACCGCTCCCCCGTTAGAAGTACCCGTGATTTGGTCTTCCATATGTCCTAGGTACACCGCAGCATTAGACATTTTATCCCAGTTGAGCCTTCCGTCTGGCCCTTTATCGATGTCTCGCAATGCCATAAAGTGGGAAGGACTGGTACCGTCGGGATGGATAAATATGACGTTACCTGTATCTTTTGTGGCTTCCGGTGCTGGTGTCGGTGCGGGGTTGCGGGATTCAAGCTCGGTGTCGAATAAGGTTTCATACATCAACTCATACATCCCGGTATTGTCTACCGTGGAGGGGAGTTTGTCTGCATTTAACCCTGAAGCTTTAGAAACAATGGAACCGGGGAAATCGGGAGTTCCAACCCAACCAACACCAAAGTTAAATACATCACCATTCTCATCGGGAGCAGCGGTAAATGGTAAAGTCTCAGCACCATCTACACCATCGAGAGGAGTCGGACGCGCTTCGGTGGTAGGGTTTTGGTTGATTGTTCCTACAGGTTCGACCGGGTCGCGGGGGTCGCGGACTTCCAAACCACCCGCATCGCTATCGGCAGCAGTTAGTACTAAAGTATTGGAATATTTATCGAGAAAGTTGAGAGCTTCCCCAATTGCTGCATCACCTCGAATCATACCTTCGAGGGTTCCCGAAGCATTATTGTTGTTACCGAAGTTGTCTGTTCCTTCTTCTTCAACAATAGCGATGGAACCATTATCAAAGTTGGGATGTTTTTCCATCAATTGCTGGGTAACTGCGAGCATTTCAGCAATGGTAGGAGCAGTTTCCAGATACAAAGGTAATCCCCGTTCTTGTAAAACTTCCTCTGGACGGTCGTTAAAGGTATGGATGGGAGCAAATACACCCAATACTTTTTGAGGTGGTTCTGGATATTTTGCTGAATCTAATAAGTCGTTAAGTTCTTCCTCGGTATAAACGACGGTATAACCGTTATTCTTCGCTAATTCGATTAAATTCTCATCAGGACGCTGCAACCGAGAACCAAGTTCGTCGAGTTCTTCAGCACTACCGTGAAAACCGTCGGTACCTTCGGGTAAAAGAGTAACTTCCCCACCACCGAGGATAAAATCAACTCCAGATTCAATTACTAACTTACTGATATCACCAGTTCTTCCACGGGGAGGAGTGCGATTTCCCTCTTCGTCAACCGTCTCACCAACCTGAGCAACAAATGCAGCGGTACCGGGTTCGTAAATAGCTCCAGACTGTACTAATGCGGTTACTTTGTTGGCTTCGACGGCTTCTTGGACGATAGTTTTACCCACGTTACCGGAGAGAGGAGTAATCTCAGAACCGTCTGCTTCTAAACCAAAAGATTCTGCATAGACTTTAGCCCCAGTTGCATGGGTAACTGCACCACCATTAGAAGTTGCACCTAATTGGTCTTCCATATGACCTAGGTACACCCCAGCATTTTCCATGTTGTCCCAATTGAGCCGTCCGTCGGGACCTTCTTGTACAAATCTTGCAATACCGTAATGAGATGGACTGGTTCCATCTGGATGAACGAAAATAACGTGATTACCTGTTGTCATATTTTTGATTAAATGTCTATTAGTTATTACTTATTTGACAAGCAAAAAATCTAACTCTGTGCAGTTTAGATTACAACTACAAAGATATATAGAAACTGTTTTCAAATACTTATTATTAGGTTAAAGATGAGTTAAAGTTAGGTGAAAAATATTTTTATATACTAAATAATCTTTTTTAATTCTTCTTACTTTAGAAGTATTTTAATATAATAAATATAGCTTTATTTTCAAGAAAGCAAAATAGAGTATAAACTTTTTGTGCATCAAATACACTAATGGTAATCAACTGAAGAATTATTTTGTAATTGAGTATGACGTAAATTCTTATCTTTAAATAAATGCACAGTATTATAATTTAATCAGGTATGATTTTAATTTAAGATTTATCAAATAACTGTATAAAAATATATTAATAGTAAAAAAATATAGATATTATCAATATAAAAATGAATGAAATAATGTTTTTTGTTTTTT